>CAJWOS010000205.1 GCA_913044235.1 uncultured Pseudomonadota bacterium | reverse complement strand
CGCCTCGACGCGGCCGAGCACGGCCGGGGCGCGCCGGCCGACGTGCCTCTTCGGCGCCACAAGGGCTTCAATGATGAAGAAGGAGCACTCGCACAAGTTCATGACCTTGAAGGGGAGCAATCTGGGCCACAGCAACGACCTGTCGCTGTTCGAGCGCAAAGCGATGGAAACGCAGATGTTCCGGAAGGCGCAAGAAGCGAAAGCGAGGGCTAAAGCTTTGGCGGGGTTAGATTGGAAGAATCACGTGCTCGAGAAGCACGCGGGGTGCTGGCTGTGGATGGATTATAAGTCCGGCATGGCGAATCCCGTGGAAGAGGTCCTGCCGCCGGGGACGAAACCCGGAATACTGCGCGGCGACTTTCACAAGCATCACACGGATCCGAACAAGCCGCCGACGCCGCGGGTCTCGTCGAGGCCGACGTACTTGACCTCGCCGTCCTCCACGAGCATGTGGAGTTCCTCGGCGATCGCCGTAGAGACGCCTTTTAGTAAAGTGCCGCATTCGGGCGCGGGGCAGCCCTCTTGCAAAACAGCCGGCCAGTCCACTTTTATTGCATCTTTTTTGATCGCGACGTTGACGGCCGTGCGCGCGTACTCTGCGAGGCCCATGCACGCGTCGCACAAGCGCTGCTGCTCCGTGCGCGCGTCGACTTTCCGGCGCTTCTTCTTCTTCGCTGTTGTGGTGGTTAATGCGGTTGCTACTATTAATGCCGTGAGGAGGCGCATGGCTTTGTGGTGATGCAGTGTGCGCTGCAAAATTAGTCCTAGTCGCTGCCCGATCGCTGCCCACGAGCAGCACGTCGCAGAGATATATTCTAAAGTTGCGTGGGAATGTATTTTACGAGGTCACTTGTTCGTTGCGCACCAGTGCGGCCGAAATCTCCTCGCTTGCTAGAGTCTTACAATTACGCTAGCCCTCCACTTTTGCCCAGACTTGCAAAGCGATCGCACTGGCCTGCGTTGCCGCCTGGCATTCCTCATTTGTTTGGTTTCTAGATCGCGCTGCTTTACGTGCAACGAAAACAAGCCAGTGCGCCCCCTGGAACTCAGACAGCCTGCAGGCCACTGCAGTGTGCACATCAGCAACTCGCGCGCAGCTATAGCATATATCGCACCGATGCTCCGAGGCGCGTGTGCGCAGCTGCGGCGGTATGCGCGCGGACCCGCGGCGCGCGGACTCGCGGGGGCGCGATGTGGTTCTACGCCGCCGCGGGGTCCGGCGTGTCGGTGAACGTGGGACGGACGAAGGCGCTGCCGTTCGTCGACGGGCGGCGGGGCCTGGGGACGGACGACGAGATCCGGGACATGCTGCGGGCCGAGGAGCTCGACTCCGTCCAGTTCTGGCACCGGGACCACTCGGCGCCGGACGAGCCGCGCTACGAGATCGCGTTCAACACCGCGGGCGGCGCCCTCGCGGCGGGCTGGAGCGAGTGGGACGCCCTGAACGCGTCGTTTCCCCTGATCAAGTGCGGGCGGGAGCCGTACTTGTTCGACTGCCCCCGCGAGGACCACCCGCCCCTGCGCTACCTGGCGGACTGCGGGGCGGGCCGCGAGGAACTCGCGGTCGCCACCCAAGCAAACATCAAGTGGACCGAAGACGGCGTCGAGAGAGACGCAGCGGCGGAGCTCGATGTCCTCGTCGGCGATCTGCAACAGACCGCTGAGACGGCGGCCGATGTGTACCACCAAAAGTTTTACGGCGAAGCCATCCCCGACCCCGACTGCCTGCCCGATCTCTACGAGCCGAACGGCACCTGGGAAGCCGCCTTGAGTCGTCCGCTCTCCTACACGGCCGACGGCAGCCCCGTGCGTGTGGAAGACCTCAACCTGTGCGACGGTGCTACCGCCGATGAGAGCGACTGGTATGCCTTCCCGTCGTCGCTGATCAACTTCCAGACCCAGGCACGCATTCGCAAGCCGGAAGGCTCGCCCGAGGGCACCGACGTGCCCATCTGCATGGAGATCTGGTTCTACGACGAGCTGCTCGAGCTCGGCTACCTCGACCCGGTCCAGATCGCCTCGGCCTGCGGCACGGTGAGGGAAGAGTTCTCGACCGCCCAGCTCTCGGTGGCCAGCACCACCGGCGTACGCTGGCAGTACCTGATGGTGCACGTGTTCCCCGATCCGAGCGCACCGGCACCCACCGAGGGCGTGGACTACATCCTCACCTTCAGCGAGTAGGCCGGCGGCGGTCCATCGCCTCCGCTCAGCGACGCAGCCAGATCTCCACTCCGTAAGCACGCGCTCCGAGCACCCACTCCGGCGTGCTTGCCACGGTGGCTGCAATGTCGACCGGACCAGCCGTGCCGGGCAGCGTGCGCCTGGGGCGAACCACGAGCGCGCGCGGCGATGTGCCCCGAATCCACTCCAGGCACGGCCGCGCATCGGGAATCGACAGCTCCGGCCCGCGTGGTGCGGTGTGGTCCGGCAAGAGGGCCAGCTCCACCGAGGCCCTCGCACAGTCCCGGACCGGCACCGAGGGCGGCACGAGCCCGCGCACCACGGTCGCCAGGTCGGCGGGCTGCAGCCAGCGGGCGTCGATGCCCTTCACCGGGTACCGATCGTGCTCGTGGGGATCGGTCACCGCAACCAGCAGCCACAAGCCACCACAGGTCATCGCACACACCCGCGGATGTCGTCGAAGCCGCCACCCGAGCGACAGGGGCACCAACAGCCCCAAGAACCCGGTGTAGAACAGCTGGTACCGGGCCGGCAGCGGCGTCCAGACTGCCGTGCCCAGTCCAGCGAGAACCACGCCCATGCCCAGCAGCGGCGCGGCCGGGTCGTCCCGCCAGCGTCGAGGAGCGGCCAGTGAGACCACTGCAAGCAGCAGCACCCACAGAGGAAAGGCGGTGGCGCCGGGCAGAGCTTGCTGCAGGTTGTGGCGAAGCACCTGCGGCGCGCACGAGGTGGTGAGAAAGGCCGGTGTGAGGAGGGTCTGTGGGGAGACCGTCCGGCAGGCATCCACCATCGCCACATCCTTGGACTCCGTGGCCCAGCGGGCCACCACAAGAGTCTGGACCGCCCGCTTCTCCGCCGCTGTGAGTGTGTGGGACTGCCCCAGCCAGGGTGCGCTCCGTGTGCCGAGCAGCGCACCCGCCACCACGACCACGGCCAGTCCGCGCGCCGGAACCGACCCGATGGCTCGCCAGGCCAACAGCGGCAGCACCACCGCGAGGAGCAGGAGCCCCCTCTCGTCGGCCATGGTGGCGTACATCGCTGCGCCCCCAGCCATCCCGACCCGAGCGACCGACGGCTTCCGACTGGCCCAGACCGACGCCGCCACCGCAGCCGCCAGTGCGCCGGTGAGGAGCGGGTAGGCCGTGCCCCAGCGTGCCCCCGAGGTCGCTACAGGACTGAGCGGAACCGCCGCGGCAGCGAGGGCACCGGCCCATGGCCCTGCGACCAGCCGCACCGAGAGTCCCGACGCCACGACCACCGTAAGCATGCTCAGCCCTGCCAAGAGCAGCGATGCATCGAGCAGGCCGAGCCACGGCCCCAGCGTGCCCACCAGCGCGCTGTGCAGTGGCTGACGAAAGGGGTCGAGCAGCTCCATGCGCCCGTGGGCGTGGTTCCAAGCCCCGAACATCCATGCCGGCCAGTGGTAGCCGCTCACCCGGCCGTCGAGCACCAGGGCATCGGCGCGCAGTACCATCCCGAGCGCGCCCAGTAACAAGCCACCGAGCAGAGGCAGCTCGGTCTTCAGCCGCTGCACAGCGGAATGCGGAACGTCAGACACGCCGGCAGTGTAGTCCGCCCACGCCTTCGGCTTCAACCCCGCCCATCGCCGCCATGGGGTTGCGGCGACCCTTCCATCACACCCGGTGATACGGTCGACACCAACGACCACCGCTCGCTCGCACCCCGAGGGTCTCCCCATGCGCCTCCGCTCGGTTCTGCATTCATCCAAAGCAGCACAGGCGGCGGCCACACTCTTGGCCTGTCTGGCTGCGTCGTGCTTGCTGACCTGGCCACTCGCTCGCGACGCAGGCACCCACTACCCGAGCGCCCCCGACATGCCCGATGTCAACGTGGCTCTGTGGCTGCCAGCACACCTCATCTCGGCGATGCAGAACGGCCACAGCCTCTGGTTCGCCCCCGATCTGCTGTGGCCCGATGGCCAGAACGTGGCCCTGCTGATCTGGAACCTCGGCATTCCCCTGTTTCAGGTGCCGTTCTACCTGCTCTACGAGCCCCTGCAGGCCTACAACCTCTCCCTTGTGTGCATCGGCGCGTTCAATGGACTCGGTGGCTTCCTGCTCGGTCGACGGATCGGCGGTGTCGCAGCGGGATGTGCCGGTGCCGCGTTGGCCATGACCAACCCCTACGTGTGGCACGAGCTGCTGCAGGGGCCCGCCGACCCCGGACTCCTGCTCTTTGTCCTTCTCACCGCATCGGGCCTGCTCGCACTGCACCGAGAGCCCACCACGCGCGAGGCTGTGATCACCGGTGTGTTCTGGGGCATCGCAGGCCTGTGCTACTGGTTCTACGGCTACTTTTCCCTGCTCTTGGTGCTGGTGCTGAGCGCAATCGCTCTGGCACGCCGACAGTGGCCCCTGCTGCGGTCGCTCGTGGTCGCATCCGTGGTGTCGGCCCTGGTGGCCGGCCCGTTCGCGGCCTTCCTGCTCTGGCAGGCCCTCAGCGACGGCTCGATCTACCTGCGAAGCACCGACACGTCCCTCCTCAACATGCTGCACGCCCAGACCCGCGGCGCCTCACTCGGCTTGTCTACCTTGGTCTGGCCGCTGTCGATGCCGGCCTATCTCCGTGATCTGCTACCGCTCACGGCCCTCGCGGTGCTGGTGGCCGGTCTGGTGGGCGGGGTGCGGCGCCGGGCAGGCTTCTTCGCCCCCCTCGGCCTGATCGCGGTCGTGCTGGCGATGGGCCGGCAGCTGCAGTGGACCCCAAATGAGCTCGTCTCCATCGGCGAGAGCGCACTCACCCTTCCCTTCGCCTGGATGCAGGCCGCGCTGCCGGGCTTCGAGCGCATGTGGTGGCCCTACCGCTTCCTCTCTCTGTTCGCGGTGGGCGCTGCAGGATGTGCAGCCGCCCTGGTCGCAGCGGTGCCCCCACGCATCCGCTGGGTGGTGGCCGCACTCGTGGTGGGCGGCGCATCGGCCGAGCTGCGCTGGAGCCAGGTCGCCACCGCGGGTCGGCTGTACTGGGACGCCCCGGAGCGAATGGAGCGCTATCCGCTGTTCGACCAGCTGGCCTCATCGCCCGGGCAGCACCCCATCCTCTCACTGCCGTTCCGTGGTTTCACCGCCAACCGCGTGCTCTGGCAGCCATACCACCAGCAGCCAATCAGCCTCGGCCTGGGGGATCAGGAAGACTTCATGATCTCACCCGAGGCCCTCGCTCGGACCGCCGCCGACCCCACGCTTCGCTACCTCAAGAGCGTCGGTCGGCTGCATCCGAACCAGGGAATGGAGCCGCCTCCGGGTCCGATCAAGCCCGCCCTGAAGACCCTCGGCTTCCACTACGCCGTGCTGTGGGCCGACCAGGAACGCCAAGTGAAGCAATACACCCAACTGCTCGGCGAGCCCGACCACCGCGAGTCCACATTTGTGGCCTGGAAGCTGCAGTAGGCCGCGCTACTTCGCCGATGCCGCAGCGACCCAGGCGCTCGACTGGAGCATGTGGGGAAGCCGGTACTGCAGGAAGTTGGTGAACTGGCTGCGGAACGCGTCGAGCTCCCAGGTGCACATGGAATGGAACTCGATCATGCAGGGCCAGCGACACGACTCGCACTGCGGTCGCTCCAGCGCTCGGTAGGCCTCTTCCACGCCCATCTTCAGGCAGTCTTGCCCCATCGGCGGCTGGCTGTGCAAGGCACAGGGATACATCACACCCATGGCGGAGATGAAGATGTACTTCTGACCGGCCACACACCGTGGATAGCCCTCCACACGTTCTGGGAGCTTGTCGACCGCCGGATCAGGCCAGTTGGCCACCCGCTCGTAGGTCTTCTTCGAGAAGCGGACCGGGTAGCCCTGCTCCTTGAGCCGGATGATCTTCTCGAGCACTGGTGCGAGCGGATCTCCATGCAGCTCGTCGACACCCTCACGCTCCTGCCCCACCACATTTTCGAATACAGGTGAGATCGATACCGGTGCCTTGTACTCCTGGCCGAGCTTGAGCACCGCCTCGAGCTCGTCGATGTTGTCGCGGGTGAGCACGGTGTTGATCTGCAGCGAGATGCCCGCCTCAGCCGCAAGCTTCATCCCGTTGATCGCGTCTTTGTAGGCGCCCTTGCCCCGCATCTGGTCATTGACCTCGGCCGACGCGTCGATGCTGAACGTGAGCGAGTCGAGCCGCTTGAGGGCCTCGAGGTGTCGAGACACCAGCGTGCCGTTGGTGTTGAGCCCGACCACGAAGCCGAGGTCCTTGGCGATCTCGATCACCCCGTCGATGTCGCGATGGAGCAGGGGCTCTCCACCGGCGAGCCCCAAAAGCTTCACGCCGAGGCGCCGGAGACCGGTCAGCACTTCGCGGATCTGGTCGAGATCCATCATGTCGCGGTCGGCGTAATACGAGCCCACGCAGTACCCGCAGCGGTAGTTGCACCACTCGGTCACGTTGTACAGCGCGATCAGCGGACTCGACGTGTGCGGCAGGACACTACGCACATCTCGGGCATTCTGGACGAGCTTTTTCAGACGCGCCATGGGCTTGTCGTCCAGATTTTGCGTTCCGGTCAGAACTATGGAGCCGGGTGCAGCGGCCCGCGTCAACAGTAGACCGGGAGGCGGAGAGGTAAGACACACCGAGTGATGCTTTGAGTCTACCCACGCAAACGGAGGGTGGTCAACGCGAGACTGCACCCTTCCACAAATCCGGTCCCGACCGCGGCAGGGCGCCCTTCCGACAGGAAGGGCGCTCTGCCGCGGCGCAGGCAACGCTCACTTGACGACGAGCACGCCCTTCATCATCCCAGAATGGCCGGGGAAGGAGCACACGAAGGGGTACTCGCCGGGTCCGGGAACGTCGAACTCGATGGTGTCGCTCTCACCGCCGCCAACCAGCTTGGAGTGGGCGATCATGTCGGGGTCGTCGGCTGGGATGTAGTCGGTCGCCGCTGCGCTGATGGCCTTGGCAGACCACTTCATCGCATCGGTGCCAGGCTTGAGGATGACCACGTTGTGGCCCATCATCTTCTTGTCCATCTTGCCCACGTGCTTGAGCTCGATCTTGACCTTGGTGCCTTCCACTTCGATACGCTTGGCGTTGTACTGCATGGTGTCGGTCGCTTCGAGTCGAACCACGCCCTCTGCATCGGCCTTGAGCACACCGTCGGCCGATACCGCGGCAGCAGGCTTCGCCTCAGGCTTTTTCTCTTCGGGCTTTTTCGCCTCAGCCTTCTTTGCTTCGGCTTTCTTCGCTGCGGGCTTGGTCTCAGCCTTGGGCTCGGCGTTGGCAGGTTCGGTGTCGCCACACGCAGAAGCGGTGCCAACGAGGAGTGCGAAAAGAGCAAATCGGAGATTCATGAAACTCTCGTTCAAGTCTGGGGGGAGCGTTGGACCCGTACGGCCGACTTTCGGTACAGATGTTCTGTCCGCTTCGCCGACGGACGGCTTGCGGCCGCTTTAACGGACATCAGACGATAGAAAAGGAAAACTCGCATCGCCTCGACTGTAAGCAACCGTCTAAACCCCTCGAAACCGCTGTCGGACTCGGTCAAAAACCGCTACACTGCGTCATCTGAAATCCCACTCGGAGGTCTCATGTCGCTTCGTATTGCATGCGCCACTACGCTCGCTGTGACGCTGGTTGGCTGCAAAGGACCGCCCGAGGCACCCAAAAAGCTCGAGCGTCTCGCTGCGTACATGTTCGACAAGACCCGAGACGGAACCGATGAAGAGCTGTCGGCCGGGATCGAAAACCTTGGTGCATGGCTCGACAAAGGGTACGCCGACGCCCACGAGGGCTACCAGATCGACAAGCTGTCGCAGGCCAGCGTCAATGCATTGGACAGCCGAGACTTCAACATGAACGGACTTGTAGGTGTGTCGGTTGCGTCGCGAATCAACCACAAGATCAAACCCGTGATCGCCGTGCTCGCAGACGGCGATGCCACGGAGGTCTACGGTGATACCTACGTCGAGTACAACCGCACCTGGGCCACCGATGCCGACTGCCACACCGATCGGGAGTGCCTCTGGGGAGAAGCCAGCGTCACTTCGCTGGCCGACTATGGCCTTGTGAAGGTCGAGTCGTCGTACCGCGCCGAGTTCCGTTGGGTGGAGACCCCACGCGGCTGGGCGCACCTGCATCGCACATGGCTCGTGGAACCAATCGACGTGCTCGGCGTCCGGACCCAGTCGCAGTTCTACATTGGCGTGAGCATGGACGATGGCAATCGCACGGAGCGCTTCCAGGCCAGCTGGGTTGCCTATCAGACCGACCTGCCCCTGTCTGAAGACACGGCGATGAACCAAACCATCAGCCGCCTGCTCGACGCGGAAGACGAAATCGACGTCTGGCTCGACTGAGCCTCCCTTCAGCCCCTGGTGGACAAAATGGCGGAGTTGGATCCAGTCGTACGGATCTGGTGGATCGGTATGAGCGTGCTCGGCGTGCTGAACATCGGGCTCTGGCTCTGGATGTTCCGCGCCATGCGCACCCGCTCCCTCACCAAGCTCGAGCGGGCGCAGCTCATCCTCTCGGCCATCTACGTGGCGGGATGCGTGTCGCGGAGCTTCGTGTTGCGCAGCGACGTGGCCCGGTTCGCGATGTTCGACTCCTGGTTTTCCACCGTGCTCGTGGGCCGAAGCATCGCCACGGTGGCAGAGGTCTCGTTTGCAGGCCAGTGGGCCCTGCTGCTGTGGTGGCTCTCCCAACGCACCGAGCAACCGACGGCCCGAGTCCTTTCCTTTCCGATCGTTCCGCTGCTCGCCACCGCCCAGTGCTGCGCCTGGTACGGCGTGCTCACCACCAACTATGTGGGCCAAACCGTCGAAGAGAGCCTGTGGACCACCGGCGCGCTGGTGTTCATGACTGGCCTGTTTCTGTGCCGACGCACCGCTGGAGACCGCCTCAGGCCCTTCCTCACATCGGGACTGGTATTGTGTGCCGGCTATGTGCTCTTCATGGCCACCATCGACGTGCCCAACTACTACAAGCTGTGGCAGGCCAAGGAAGCGGCAGGAGCCACCTACCTCACGCTCGCCGAGGGCCTTCAAGACGTACAAAACATGAAGATCACCGGCAGCTACGAAGACTGGCGCTATCCGATGGTCTGGCAGACCCTCTACTTCAGCATCGCGGTCTGGATCAGCCTCGCCATGGCTTGGTACCCCTGCCACTTGCGCCGCACCGACTCCGCGTCAGCGTTCCCAACCCACGGAACCAACTCTGGTTGACGGGCACCGAGTCGGTGCCAATACTCAAGACGATGGTGAGGCGCACCTTTGGTTCCATTGGAGTCTTCCATGTCTCGCGCGGTTCTTCGTCTTCTCGCAGCGGCAGCCCTGGCCAACGCGTTGTTTCTGTTCTTCGGACCCGACCTCTTCCAGTACCGGTCGTTCTGGGTGTCGACCACCGGCCAGCTGGCCGCCGGTGCCAAGACGATCCTCGCTGGAGCCGCGCTGCTCTATGGCGCTCGGGACGCTCGCTTCGCCACCGTGCTGCGAACCCATGGCGCACTCTGCGCAGCCATCGGACTGGTCTACTTCATCCTGCCCCACGCACAGTGGCAGGGCTTCGCCCAGTTCCTGTTCGATGACTACTTCGCCACTCCCGCTGTCTTGCCGGGCGCGGGCTTGGTCTGCATGGCGCTCAGCGTGTTTTGGCTCCACGCCGCCCGCGGTCCCACGGGAACAAGTGGCCTCCTGATGGCCAGCAAACCCGCCTGAGCAGACCCTTCAGCGTTAGTGTCGGCCACACCCACAGGTGTGGCCCGAGGCCACCGCCGGATCCACCCGGCCCCGAGACGCCTCCCAGGACAGGGGAGCCCGCTCGACTTGATCCGGCCATTGCTGATCCATCGTGGCAGCGTTGTAGATCCGCCCCCCCAATACCGTGTGGGACACCGACTCACTCAGGCGGAGATCCTCGAGCGGATTGCCATCGATCACCGCCAGGTCGGCGAGCTTTCCGGTTGTGAGTGAGCCGAGATCGCCATCGAGCCCCAGGTAGCGGGCCCCATGAAGCGTAGCGGAGCGCAGCGCTTCATACGGTGTGAAGCCGCCCTGCTCCAGCATCCAGATTTCCCAGTGGGCTGCGAGGCCCTCCCGCTGTCCGTGCGCGCCTATCTGCACGTATCCGCCTGCATCCACGAGCGCCTTGCCGAAGCGAGCCACGTCGTCGTGGTTGTACTCCTCGTCGGGCGCAATCTCCCGGCGACGACTGGCCGCGTCGATGAGGGACCGCGGCACGAAAGCGAGGAGGCGCTCGTTTTCCCACAGGGGCGTGTGGGCATACCAGTAGCGCTCTCCGCTGGGACCGCCGTAGGCCACGCCGAGGGTGGGGGTGTAGCCCACGCCGCTGGCCGCCCAGATCTGGAGAACATCACGATAGGCATCCTGCACTGGAATGGCGTGCTCTACGCCTGTATGGCCGTCTACGATCATGTTCATGTTGTGCATGAAGGTGGAGCCGCCCTCGGGCACGACCATCACACCCAGCTGCCGACCCGCCTCCAGCACCTGCTGCCGCTGGTCACGACGGGGCTGGTTGTACGACTTCACGCTGATGGCTCCCACCGCCTGCAGCCGACGCAGGTGCGACAAGGCATCATCGAGAGAGTTCACCGTGGCTGTGTAGCCGGCGCCCTTCGCCCCATAGAGGATCGTGCCCGTGCTGTAGATCCGCGGCGCCAACAAGCGCCCCGCTCGCTGCAGCTCCGATGCGGCAAAGATGGTCTCGGTGTTGTTGGACGGGTCGTGGATGGTGGTGACGCCGAACGACAAGTTGGACAGCTGGCCCCAGTTCTGCTCGGGCACGATGCCCCGGTCGGCCATCGAGCCATGGGCGTGCACGTCGATGAGGCCGGGGATGACGGTCTTTCCCGTGCCGTCGATGACATGCGCATCGGCCGGAACCTGCACGGCATCGCGCGGACCCACCGCCACGATGCGGCCGTCGGTCCACACAATGGTGCCGTCTTCGATGACCGCGTCGTCGACCGCCACGATGTCAATCGTCTGCGGCTTGTCGAAGGTCCGGTAGTCGAACGTCAGCTTGGTGGGGGTGATGGCGACCTGGGCCCCGGCCTTGATGCGCCAGGTGCCGTCGGCGTCCTGCTTGACGTCCTCCTCGTCGTCGACAGCCTCGTAGGTGCGCTCGACCGCGAAGCCGTGGTCGGCGGGAGGCAGCTGCAGGTCCTTGGGCGCGTAGCGCAGGCCGACCCGGTAGTAGACCCGCCCGGGGCCCTCCTTGGCCAGGGTGAGCTGCTTGGTCGCAGCACCCTCCTGCATCCACTGC
>CAJWOS010000204.1 GCA_913044235.1 uncultured Pseudomonadota bacterium | reverse complement strand
CTCCGCAAAACGTTTCAGCATGTCGGCGACGCCCGTGCTCTCCGCGGGGAGGCAGCCGGGCATTTCCTGCTCGATCAGCGTGCGGACCACCGCTTCCGTGCTCCGCGTGGCGAAGACCTCGGGCGCGACCTGCTCGATCAGATCGTACAGGGTTGCCATGGGCGACGAACCGCCAATGATCCCCTGAAAGGAGCGACGCAGACCGAGCTGCTGCTCAAGCTGCCGAATCTCTGTGAGATCCGAAAAAAGCTCGACTCCCGCCAGCGGCGTGCCATCTGGCCCCCGCACCACCAACACCCGTGTGCGTGCGTGCACAACCTTTTCGCCGTCCGGACCACGAAAGTACGTGTCCCGCTCCACATCACCCCGACCATCCAAAGCTGCAGTCAGTACACAGTCGGTGCGACAAATCGGTGCGTTCATGACCTCTTTGCATGCACAGCCGAGCGCGTCTTCTGCTGTAAACCCCAGCAATGAGCGCGCGCGTCGATTCATCGCCACGACCCGCCGCTCCGCCACAGACACCACGATCGCTCCGTCATGAATGCGGTCAAACAAAGCCGAAACGAGTGGATGGTCCAGCGCCGCACGAAGGTCGGTCGAGGGGAGAGTGATGTCCATGGGGGACCGCTCCTGAAGGAATGGCTCTGCTTACGCACGGATGATGCATCCTGCAACACTCAAGTTGCATCACACAGCAGTGTTCAAACAGTGTACACTATGAACACAGCAAACGACGCCCCGTTCGTAGCTGGCACACCGCTTGCACTGCACCTGACCGACCCGCCGCTCCCCGGCCCTGGCCACCCTTGTATTGCCCGGAGATTCCCATGCTTCGCATCACCGCAGAAGAAGAACGCGACCTCGCCCGCCGCATCCGCACCGCGGAACGCCGTGCCCGTGAGGCCATTGCCGGCATCGACGAAGCCGAAAGTGTCCTTCGTCGTCGCCCGACCCGCACCGAGCGTACCCGCGCAGGCGCCATCGACCGGCTCATCGAAGCAGTCGATGCCTGCGACGCTGTCGTCAAGAGCGACCCCGAGATTCGGCCCTACATCCAAGAAGCACGCCGTCACCTGGCAGACGCCGAAGGCCTTCGCTGGGAGCTTGCCATGTCCGCGCGCCGCATCGCACGGGGCGAGGCACGGAAGCTTGCTTGCTCCTTGATGAGTGAAGAAGACCTCGTGCAGGAGGGCTTCATCGGCCTGATGCGCGCTGCGAAGCGGTTCGACCCCGACCGCGGCATCCGCTTCTCAACGTATGCCCGATGGTGGGTGCGTGCACAGATGACCCGTGCCCTTGAGACCACCGGCAGGATGGTGCGTCTGCCTGGCGGCGCAGTCGAGCAGATTCGGAACCTTCAGAAGGCGGCCGAGCGTCTCGACAGGCTCGGCGAAGACTGGACGGTCGACGACCTGGCCGCTGAGGTCGGCATCGAGACGCCCCGCGCACAGCTTCTTCTCCGTCAGGGTGGAGTCATCAGTCTCGACCAACCCGACGACGACGGGCTGTCGGTAGGCGACCGCATCAGCGCTGGCGGAAAGGACATCAATCCCGACGAAAATGCCATCAAGCTGCAGGCCCTCGAGCTCGTGAAAGGCAAGTTCGGAGAGCTTCTCGACGAGCGCGAGCGCTACATCCTGCTCAACCACTACGGCCTCGAAGGCCGAGATGCTCGGACCATGGCTGATATTGGCAAGTCTATGGGACTCTCGCGCGAGCGGGTTCGCCAGATCGAAGTGGGCGCGCTCCAGCGACTCCGCGCAACCATCTGACGCGTCCCGACCGTCCCTCTTGCCCCCGGCTCAAGCCGGGGGCGTCGTCGTTTTTGGGTCCTCAGCGCTCGTTACAGCGGCCACTCGGCCCCCCGAGGCAGTCCCTCCGCCCGATCGGCCCGGCAGGGATTTTGGAAAATGCCCCACGATCCCGCCCCAAAACCATGAACAAACAGTGAATCACTAATTAAAATCAGCACCCTCGCGCGCCAATCTATGTACAGACCCGGAACAGGAATCATTTTTTTTTGTGAATAGATCAAGACACAAAAAGTGACATGTGCTGCATCCCGCAACACTTCGCCCATCCACACCTTCCCCATGCGGAAACGTTTCTGCCTGTCGCCCAACACTTTGCGCCTCCAAAGGCATCCACAATTCCAAAACCCACGCCGACGGCGTGGGTCTCAGGGTCTCAGGGCCACAGGGCCACAGGGCCACAGGGCCACAGGGCCACAGGGCCACAGGGCCACAATCAGTACTGAGCAGAAAGCTCCATCGGTGCCACGGTCGCGTGATCTCCATTCGAGCGGATGGCTGCCAGCTGCACCCGCTCTCTTCCAATACCCATCACCACCAGTCCGCGCTCCGGGACCATGTCGCCGGGCGACACCACAATCCGGCGACCATCCGGCAGGGCGAGAATCGCGCTCGGCGGCTGCTCATCGAGGTGGGTACGCACGAGGCGAATCGGCCATTCGGTGGTAGCGGCGGTCGACATGGCAACAGCTTGCGCCGAGGCCTGGGCCACAGGTTGTGGCTGGGCAGCGGGCGCGGCGGTTGTGGTCGCCGGTACAACCGGCGCTGCCGGTGCTGCAGCGGCGCCTACCTTGGTCGCGGGCGTTGCTCCGCTTGCGCTGTCAGATGACTTCGAGTTGAGGTCTTCCGACGAGATCTCGAACGGGTCGGCATCGGAAAAGCGCGTGTCTACTTGAGACGCCCCCTCACCTGCCGATGCCCCGGTCTGGACCGACACAGCAACCAGCGGGTTCCCAGAAGGCTCCATCTGCTCACAGGCCATCAAAGCAGTCGAAGCACACAGGGCCAGGGTGGCCAGCAAGGAACGGTTGGAAGGATTCAAAGCCATCGGGTCTCCGCTTTCGCGGGCGAAGCATAACCGACGAAGACCCGTATGGGCTGCGCAGGATAGACGTCCTCCATGTCCACCGAAGTCCAATGCCGCGTGCTCGACCAGTGTGGCGGCTGTCCGAGGTGGTCCACACCGGAGACTGCTCGTCGCACGCACCTGCACGAGCTGGTCCACGCTGTGGTGCGCCATGCACCCGACCATGTCCACCTCTCCTCTTCACCGGTGGGATGGCGGCATCGGCTCACCCTGCGCCCCGATCCCGAGGGTCGCTTGGGCATGTCTGCGCACCGCTCGCACACAGTCGTGGCACTTCCCGGCTGTCCTGTCGCCCATCCCTTGCTCGAGCGAGCGCTCCGAACGCTGCCGCCCCTTCCAGGTCCCGCAGAGGTGGAGCTGCGCACCGATGGACAGCGGGTCGTCTGCGTCATCCGCAGCCGCTCGAACCATGGGCGCCGGCGTGGTGGTCGCCCTCCCAGTCGCGAAGCCCTCCACGCCATCTCTCCTGACACCGTGGATGGTGTGGTGGTTGATGGCCGCACCTGGCGAGGCCAGGGTGCACTCTCGATCCCCGTGGCAGACCGGATGTTTCGCGCCAGCCCCGGGTCATTCTTCCAGGTCCATCTCGAAATCAACAATGCGATCGTCTCGTGGATACGCCCCCGCTTGGAGCAGCTTCGTCCCGCGCACATGCTCGACCTCTACTCCGGAATCGGGAATCTCGGACTGAGCCTTGCCGACACAGCCGGTGGCGTCACTCTGATCGAGTCCTCTCGCTCCTCGGTAGAAGACGCGCGCCACAACGCACGGGAATTCGGCGTCAAAGCAGACATTCGCAAAGGCGATGCACATCGCTTCCAGGCAGGCGACGCATTCTTCGACGTTGCGCTGCTCGACCCACCCCGGCGAGGTGCTGGCAAGGTGCTGTCGCAGCTCGCGCTCACACTCCCTCGCGCCATTGTGTACATCGCCTGCGATCCCCACTCGCTGGCCCGCGACATCAGCACCCTCACACGCACCTCCAACTATCGAATCGCAGAGCTGGCCGTGTTTGAGATGTTCCCCTGGGCAGCACATGTCGAAACGGTCGCCCTGCTCACGCGAGGTGGAAGTCCACTGCACACGGCTTGACCACACCAAGCCAGAAAAGCCGGTGCAATTGAGACCAGGTCCTCGCCAGGGCACGGTGCTTCGACCAAGATCCAACGGGAAGAGCACACCATGACCCTCTACTCGCCTTTGGCAGGATCTGTGTCCGGCGCTCGCTCTCACCCAAAGGGCTGCGCAGCGCTGGATCTCAGCCCTGCGGTCGCCCGGACTCTGCTCGCCTTCAAGGCCACACAAAGCGACTGGTCGGAGTCTGCCATCCAAGACGCCATCGAGTCCGTCCGAATGATCTCGTGGTGGAGGCAGGTTCGATTCGGTGTGCATGTGCCCCTGCACACACTCTACGCCACCACCGTTCAACGCCTTGCGCGCCGTGAAGTGGAGCAATTTGCGCTCCGGCAAGCGCCGAGGATCGGGGTGCTGCTCGGCATGACACCGTCGACGCTCCAGCGAATCGCCATCCACACTATCGGCCACTCGCCGCTCCCCACCACCGGACCAAACCCCCGAATTCATCGGCTCTGGAATGAGTCAGAATTGCCGTGGAGAAGGCGGTTTGAGCATCAATTGCGCAGCGAGACCCACCGAACACATGCACTGCCACTGGTGGACTGGGTGGAGACCACCTCCCTCACCATCGTGTCGACCTGGAACCGCGCACACAGAACCCGGCTTGTCTCTCGGAGAACGACTCGGTAGGCTCTCCGTCTCTCGCGACCTGACCTCCGGAGACCGCTCTTGCGTCGCCCCACAAAGCAGCACACGTCCCCATGGGCAACCGTCCAGCGTCCGACCTGAGCAACCGGCCGCAGCCAGCGGCTTCGAAGCGGTCCGTTTCCAACCTGAAGCATTGTCCGGTCAAGAGCAGTCCTATGAAATCACCTCAGTCCTGGGGCACCCTTTTGCTCGCCGCGCTGTTGGTCGGTATGCAGCAGCGAGCGGTTGAATACGGTCAGCTCAACGCCCACAACGCCGATTGGTTCACAGACGTGATCGCGGTCTCACCGAGCGGCCCCGCATCCACCGCCACCGTTCGGGCACAGGCCCGCGGGCATCTCATCCAGCTTGTGGTGGACGCCCGTGAGTCCGAACGTTCTGGCGACTCTCAGGCCGCCTTCGCAGCCTATTCGAAGCTCTATGTGCTCGCACAAGACCCGGAGCTGCGCGATTTCGCTCGCGATGCACTCGTGGCTCGGGCCAGCACAGACTGGCCGAAAGGCTATCGCTCGCGATTCCTGACTTCGCTGAGTCCGATGGTGCTCACGGCATCTCGCCAACATGGGGTGCTTCCCAGCATCACACTGGCGCAGGCGGTTCTCGAGAGCGGCTGGGGACGGTCGCAGCTCACCCGCGACTACCACAACTTGTTCGGCGTGAAGGCCGGCAGCTCCAGCCAGCGAATCCGCATGGCCAGCCGCGAACACATGCGCGGCCGACTTCGCCCGAGCCATCAGATCTTCCGACGCTACGAGTCCAAGGCAGAGTCCATCGCCGCCCATGCCGCGCTGCTCGCCACAGACCGACGCTACGCGCACGCGCGCCCCCACTGGACAGACCGACACCGCTTCCTCGCGTCTATCGCTCCGCGCTACGCGAGCAGTCCCACCTATCCCGATGCCGTCAACGAGATCATCGACCTCTACAAGCTCGACCGCTGGGATGCCCTCATCGTGGAGGCCGTCGAAAACGCCCTGCGCCTGCCCCCTGCACCCGCCACTGCAGATGCGGCAACCGAGCCCGACGACGAGGCATCGGATACCGGGCTGCCACCGCTCGATGGCTGACTCTGTCGGTCACTCGCACCACGAGATCTCAACGCTCCGTTGCCCCCACGGCATTCGTCATCGCGACGCATGCTCACGCGGTCGCGGCCGTCGAGCTTGAGCCGGTGCCCACCGACGAGACCGCATGACCACACCTCCGCTTCCCCCTCGTGCCAGCGATGCCCCCGAGCGCATCGAGTCGTTCGTTCGAGCCGCGCTCCATCGTGACCGCACCCCAGGCGTGGTGCTGGCCGTGTGCCATCCCCTGCGCATGTACAAGGTGCCACCGGGACTCTTCGCGGCGCTTGAGGAGCGAGGGTTCGAGGTCCGACGGGTCGATACGCTTCCCGACCGCGTGGCGAGCGTGCGACAGATTCGCGACGCCCTGCTCGATGCAACAGCCACCGAAAAGCCGGTGGATCTCTTGGTCTTCTCCGGCGACGGAACCCTCGACCACCATGTTTTGGTTGCGGCATTCTGGGCCTTTCGGCCCACGCTCGTGCACGAGACCACCGGCACCGCCACCGTCAAGGCGCCGAGTCCGGACAGCCTCGAGGCAGTCCCTCCTCGCCTGCGAGAAGCCTTTCTCGATCCCCTGCCCGACGCCACCGCTCTCCCAGGCCTCCACGAGTCGACCGTGCATCGATTCTGGGTCCAACGCAGTCGCATCCGCTCGCGGGTGCTTCGCAATCATCATCCACGCCGCATCGCACGCGCCGCCGGTCTCCCCGAGTCGTCCCCCCTGCTTCGTCTGCTGGTCTTCGCGGTTCTCTTTCCCGACTGCGTGGCGCTGCAGGCACCGGGATTCGACCTGTCAGGCCTCGCAGAGTCGCCCCACGACGACACCGCCCAAGGGCTGTATCCCTACCTCCGAAGCATCGCGGCCTACCCTGCAGGCACTGCGGCCGACAACGCCCTTTACGCGGGAATTCCTGGCTATATCTATGCCCAGTTCTCCAAGCTGTTGAATCGACCCGCGCTCCACGCACTGCGTCGCCGCTGGGCCCAGAAGGCGACCAATCGATTTGTGAAGGTCTTCACGGAAGGTGTCGTCGTTCCGGCTCGCTACTCCCTCGTGGCGTTCGACAACCAGTGGTCGATGGTCTCGAGCCACGCGGCGGGCGGTCCTGGCGGCGGCGCATTCTTCGCAGCCGACCTCGAAGCCAAGACGGGCGGACTCTGGGGCTACCTTCGGCGGATCCCTCGCGTATTTTTCGAAGAGGCCGTGTTCGGTTCGACTGTGCTGCGGGTGACCACCACCAGTGCGGAGGGGCGAGAGCTCCAGCGGTCCGAAGGGCGAATGGTCGAGGCGCTCTACACCAACCGAGCGTTTATCGCCGGCGTCGGCGGCGTACCGTCTACCAATCCCTCCGCCCTGGCCGGACAGAGCTCATTGATCCTTGTGCCGCCGGTCCTGTATCGCGGTCGGAGTGGCCGACTGCTCTTCGACCTGTCCGGCCTCGCCTCATTCATCGAGGCCATCATCAAGGGACTCGCCGGCCGCGCCATGCACGCACTCGGCTTGGGCGTGGGCAATCTCGCTGGCGGAGGCAGCTTCTGGTCGGCGAGTCCAGCCAACCAGATCACCCTCCAAGAGGGACAGTCCGTTCAGCTCGACTTCTACGGCACCGACGGACGCCGCCGCGCAGTCGCCACGCAGGTCTCGGGCGATCCGTACCAGTGCTGGACGATGCAGATGCGAGTGGCATGGGGTCCCCTGCCCTTGCTCGCGGCACCGGGCTCACTGCTCATGGCGGCGGCACAGCGGGCGCTCAAGCGTCTTCGCATCACCCGAACCTGGCAGCTCGAGACGGTCTACATCGCTGGGTTGGCTTGGCTCCGGCACAAAGTGGTCGCGCGCCCCGATGCGATCGAGGAAGGGGGGCTGTGCATGCCTCCATGGACCCTCCCCACCCGCTTGACCGCCGCCCAGAAAGAGCTTCGTCGGCAGTGGGAAACGCAAGGTGTGGGCTCGTTCATCGACACGACCGAGCAGGGGCTCGCTCCTGGTCGCCAAGGCCGGTACGCACACAACAGCGACCACACGGCACACTTGATGGTGCTTCGAGATCGCGGCGGGCTGCTGGTCCGACAGGTACGCCGCATGGGCGAGCGCATCTACGAAGCCCGAACGCACTACTCCCGCTGGCCGCTTGGCTGGGTCATCCACGAAAACTCGGTCCGCTGCACCGCCCCCGGTGAACCGCCCGCCCTCCTGCTCGAGGAGCACTACTTCCGAAACGCGGATGCCCTGCGCGAAGAAGCCCCTGCGTTCTTCCCGATGGTGGGAGAAGGCCAGGTCTGGTCCACGCTCGCGACGAGTCCTGGCGGCCGGGCGGAGCTCGACCTGGAAGACGACGACCTGCTCACAGAGGAAGTGGTCCGCGACGCACCCACCTCTTGACTGCCGAGCTCCCGCCGAAAGCGCGGCGCGGCCAGCCTCAGTTGCGCACCCAGATGTCGATGTACGCACTGCCGGGGTTGTCGCTCACGGTGCAGTAGGCGATGCCTTCGAGGGTGCCCACGCGAATGGTATCGGTCGAACCCGAGCGGGCGATCACCCAGTCATAGCCACCAATGTAGGTGGTCGACGCCGTGTAGGACGTGACCCCCATGCCGCACAGCGAGCTGCCCCAGTTCTGGGCGACACCCCAGGACTCCGAGCCGAACTGCATCCCGATGTTGTTGCAGCCGGTGAGGCTGCCCGGGTAGGTGCAGTGGGCATGCACACTGCCGGAGTTGTAGGTGAACAGCGCCTCTTCCCAGAAGAAGCCTTCGCTGTTGTAGTAGGTGCCCGTGTAGCCGGTCCCGTACACGTAGCCGGTGCCCACGAGGGTCCAGCCCCCACCGTCGGTGGTCATGTCGCAGTAGTAGGAGCCCACGTCGAGCACGTAGGTGTCACTGGTCGCTGTGGGGTCGTCGGCCAGGATCTCGGAGCAGTCTTCCGCCGGGCAGGCGCTGCTCGAGCCCAGCACCCCGTTGTCGATCGAGCCATCGCAGTCATCGTCGAGGCCATTGCACTGCTCGGGCGCGCCCGGGTAGATGTTTCGGTCGCCATCTTCACAGTCCGTGTCGTCGGCCACGTAGCTAGACGGTGCCGCGCACGCGGTGATGTCGTTGTCTGGGTCGCCGTACGTGTCGCCGTCGAGGTCGGCATAGTAGGTGGCGATGCCCACCACAGAGCTGTCGGCATCGTCGATGTCACCATCACAGTCATTGTCCACGCCGTCGCACACTTCGGTGGCAGATGGCTTGATGGCTGCGTCACCATCGTCGCAGTCGGTGTTGTCCGACACAAAGCCCGACGGCTGGCTGCAAGCAAGCGAGGTGGTGGACCGGTCCCCAAAGCCATCGGTGTCGCCGTCTTCGTACCAGGTGCGCACATCGACCGCGTCGCTCTCGTCGATGGTCCCGTCGCAGTCGTTGTCCACGCTGTCGCAGTACTCCGTTGCCCCCGGATAGATACTGACCTCGTCGTCATCGCAGTCGGTGCTGTCCGACACAAAGCCCGATGGCTGGCTGCATGCCCGTGTCGTCGACGACAGATCCCCGTACGTGTCACGGTCGCTGTCTTCGTACCAGGTCGATGCGTCGTCGGCGTCGTCTTCGTCGATCACGCTGTCGCAGTCGTTGTCGATGCTGTCGCATAGCTCCGTGGCTCCGGGAAAGACGGCCGCAGCCCCATCATCGCAGTCGGTGCTGTCCGACACGAAGCCCGACGGCTGGACACAGGAAGCCGTGGTGGAGGTGCGGTCGCCAAAGGTGTCGCCATCGCTGTCGGCGTACCAGGTCGAAGCGTCGGCGGCGTCGTCCTCATCGGTGATGGTGTCGCAGTCGTTGTCGATGCCGTCGCACCGCTCTGTGGCGCCCGGAAAGACCGCCGCCGCTGCGTCGTCGCAGTCCGTTCCATCCGAGACGAAGCCAGTGGGCTGCGTGCAGGCCTGCGCAGCTGTGGCCGGATCGCCAAAGGTGTCGCCATCGCTGTCGGCATACCAGCGGCTCGCATCGACCGCGTCATCCTCATCGACGTCGCCGTCGCAGTCATTGTCTACGAAGTCGCACACCTCGGTCGCGCCGGGGAAGATTTCTCCGTTCCCATCATCACAGTCGCCAGGATCCAACGCGTAGCCGGCGGGCTGGGCGCAGCCTTCGGTGGTGGCAGCGGGATCGCCCCATCCATCCCGGTCGAGGTCCTGGTAATACGTGTCTCGCTGGCCCTCGTCGACCACGCCATCACAGTTGTTGTCCACCTCGTCACACACTTCCGGGTTGCCTGGAAATGCGGCGGGATCGGAGTCGTCGCAGTCCATGTCGTCGCGCACCCAACCAGCGCCAGGGTCGCATTCTTCGGTCTGTACCTCCGGATCGCCAAACCCATCCCCATCGGTATCGGCGTACCAGGTGCCCCCCATCCCGTCGTCGACCTCGCCAGAGCAGTTGTTGTCGATGCCATCGCACGCTTCGGGCGCGCCCGGATACACGTCGTCGTTGGCATCGTCGCAGTCGGTGTTGTTGGGGACCGCACCCGCCGGCTGCGCACACGCCTCACTCGAGACATCGGAGTCACCGAAGCCATCCGCATCGGCGTCGGCGTAGAACATCGTCAGGACCTCTTCGTCCACGCTGCCATCGCAGTCGTTGTCCACGCCATCGCACACCTCGACGGCACCGGCGTTGACCGCCGCATCGGCGTCGTTGCAGTCCTCACCACTCGGAAACCCATCGCCGTCGCCATCCGCAGTCGGATCTTCCAGCGCACCGATGGTTTCCGTGGGGACGGTCTTACCCACCGGTTCACAGCCGGCCGCTCCGCAGAGTGCGGCAACAACGACAACGGGAGAGATACGCATGGCGACTCGCGAAGACTGAGACCCGCACAGTATGCCCCGTCGACAGTCCAGTGACGGCATCAAGTTGGCGGAGAGCCGAACGCCTCCAGTCCAAAACCCCGAATGCCATCGCATCGCTGCTGCCCCCCGTCCCACCGCTTCCCTGCTTGGCCAACAAACCGACGCCATTCCAGAAGCGCCACCTTCCGGGACTCCGGGACCTGGATAGGCTGGCATGGACCGACCCAGTCCGGACCGCCCATGGCCTTGTCCACCGTCAAAAAAGCACTGTTTGGCCTGATCACCTCTGCCGTGGTCCTGACCGCCCTTGAGATCGGCGCGATGTGGGTCGCCCCTCATCGTCCGCTCACCGACGGTGGAGCCCACTCGGCCGAGACCGCGATGCGGGCATCGGATGTGCTCGGCTGGGAAGCGGTTCCCGGCTCGAGTCGTGCATTCAACGTTCCCGGCGGCACGCAGGTGGGGCCCGAGGGCACGCGAAACCCACCCCCACGGGAAAAACCGACCGGCGGGCTGCGGCTGCTCACCTTGGGCGACTCCACCATCTATGGAGTGATGATTCGCGACGGCGAGGTATTTTCCGATGTGGCTGCCACGGCACTCACCCGCACGCTTCGCCGACCCGTCGATGCATTGAATGGCGGTATTCCCGGCTATTCTTCGGAACAGGCTCGCCGACTGTACGAGCGGAGGCTGCGAGCCTACCGGCCCGATGTTGTGGTCATCGCCACCCTCTGGTCCGACAGCCAGCTCGGGCCGATGCCGGATGCGATGATGTACCCTGAGCATGGAGCCGCCGTTCGGCGCGTGCTCCAGCGCAGTGCCATGGTGCGCTTTCTCGGTGGGCTTCTCGCCGGATGGGTCCCCGGTCGTGACGTCGCCTGGAAGCTGTCTGCGGA
>CAJWOS010000203.1 GCA_913044235.1 uncultured Pseudomonadota bacterium | reverse complement strand
CACGAATGACAGCAGCGACCCGCCCGATGACACCGGTGAATCGATCGATGCAGACGGCGACGGACACACGGCATCCACAGACTGCGATGACAACGACCCGACCCGGTATCCGGGCGCTGAGGAAGTCCTCGACACCGTGGACAACGACTGTGATGGGGCTCTGGCTTCGGCCATGCATCTCGAGCTGCCCGCAGACCCGGGCTCCGTGGGACCGGTCGAGCTGTTCGTCCGAACCGAAGGCGATGCTCCATCGGTCGTCCTGGCCTGGACCTCCGAGCGTTGCGAAGACGAGAGCGCCGCGCAGCGGGCATGCATGGGTCGGCGTTTCTGGACCCCCGGCAGCGATGAGGGGGGAGCGTCTGGCTTCGATCCACAGTCCGTGGACCACCTCGACCTGGGGCCGGCCAGCAGCGGCACGGTGCTGGACTTCGCATATGCCGAGCAGAGCATCACCAAGTTCATCCGCGCCACACGAACCGACACCGTCACGACCGTGTCTCTTTCCAGCGTCGACGGCGACGAGGTCTTCACCACCCCCTTTCCAGACACCTACTCTTCCACTGCAACCGAGACCTTCCTGTCCATCGCTGAAGCGGTCTCGGTCGACCTACGGGTCCTCGGCACCAGTCCCGAGACCACTGCGCTGGGGATTGCATGCGCAGATGGGCGCTCGGTCGAACTGCAACAAGTCACGGAAGAGCTGTACGCCACGCTCAGTCGAGACTGGTTGCTCGATGCTCGCAATGTGCGGGTCGACAGCTGTGCCATCGGCCTGCCGAGCGAGACC
This sequence comes from uncultured Pseudomonadota bacterium, assembly GCA_913044235.1. Classification (GTDB taxonomy): domain Bacteria; phylum Myxococcota_A; class UBA796; order UBA796; family UBA2385; genus CAJWOS01. Next base: position 10,710 of record CAJWOS010000203.1, on the reverse strand, counting down.
TCTCGTTACTTGACCTTCGCCTTCGCCCTCCACTACTTCGACCTCGATTCGGCTTTCCAGAACCAGTACCAACCGGTCGACCAACACATGATGAGCAACGCTCCACCACCATCCACCTTCACCGTCCTGAACGGCACCGCTCGGCACATGGACAGCTCGCGCATCTACATTCTGGATCCGACCGTCAACTCCTTCTGGGGGGTCAACGCCACCGCCCACAGCGGCGGGCTCACGCTCCACCGATACATCGACACCGCCACCGCAATCCTCAACCCGGTTCAAATGGACTTCACCATCTCCTCGGAGACCTCCGATAGTGTGGGCCTGCAGCACGTGGGCGTCGATGTGATCAACAACACAACAGCGCCTGCATGGGTGTGTCTGGTCGACGACGACGGCGCCGCCTACCTCGGTCGGGCCAACCACTCCCCCGATGGCCTTGAGCAGACCTTCACCCAGTACCCGGTGAGCCTCGACGGCGTCGCGAACACCTGTGCCGTGTCCGCCTTCCAGGGCACTCATGTTGTGGCCGCCTTCGACACCGACACCGGACCGCATCTGGTCCAGGCCCCCCTCCCCCGCATCGACGAGCCCGACGACTGAGGCTGTCGCCGCGGGCGCACGAGACTGGCGGCATCGAGAAAGAGCATGGGTACAGGCCGCCACCGCATCAAAAACACGACGCCCGCAGGTGCCAAGGCAGTCCTTGGGCGTAGGCCACTGCCGTGATGAAGCCCGGATGGAACGCTGTAACACCGGTCCTCCTCCGAGCGGTTCGAGGAGCCACGGGCACCATCTGTCGACTGCGATAGCCATCCCCATGTCTTCTCTTCGCTCCAGACTCGTGACCCTCGGCACCGTGGCCATGTCGCTCGGACTCCTCGGTCTCTGCGCCCAGACGCTCGCCGACCCATTCGGCGCATCACAGGGCTACGGTGTGCCCGCATCCACCGACCTCGCCTGGGTCACCGCGGCCGGTCTTCGAGATGGAGTGCTGGGCCTCGTGGCGCTCGGGCTCCTGCGCTGGCATCGGAGCGCGCTGCCGCTGTTTCTCACCATCATGCTCATCCTCCCCCTCGGTGATGTCGCGCTGTCTTGGACCCACGGCAAGAGCTGGATGGCCACAGCGCCACACGCGGTCGGTACAGTGGCGATCGGCATCCTCCTGGTCTTGTCGTTCCTTGAGAACCGGTCCTGACCCCTCCCTGGCATCGCCCACATGCATGCCACAACGCAGACATGGACGATGCCCATCAAACCGACTTCTTCGTCACAGTGGGACCGATCGATGTTCCGTCGGCGAGGCTTGGGGACTCGTCCCGCGGCATCCACCGCCAGCCCCAGCTGCGGGACCATCGAGGCTGGGCCGATCCTTGACTTCAGCGACGCTTGAACTGGGCCAGACGCGCCTCGGTGTCTTGGATGTCCGGATAGTCGCGGGCGACTTCTTCTGCGAGACCGGCCTCCAGTGGCATTGCCTCTGCCACCCGGTGGAGGTCCTTGATGGCTGCGACCGTGGCTCGAGAGTTCGCTGCGATCTGCGCCGCACGCTTGGCCACAAGAGCATCCAGAGCAGCTTTGTCAGCGACCGCTTCATTGGCCAGCCCCCAGCCGGCGGCATCTGCACCCGTAAACGTGCGAGCCGTGTAGGACAGCTCCTTCGCGCGGCGCATGCCCACCGCCACGGGCAGGTTCTGGCTCATTCCCCACGACGGCCGAATCCCAAATTTGGCATGGGTGTCGCCGAAGCGGGTGTCGGCGGTGGTGTAGATAACGTCGCAGTGTAGCGCGAGCTCCAGTGCACCCGTGAAGCAGGCACCGTGCACCTTTGCGATGACCGGACAGGGGAGACCCCGCAGGAGGTGGATCACCTCTTCATCCTGCCCCGCATAAGCCCCCGCAAGTCGCCCGTGCGTGGGAGTGGCTGCTTGCAGGACCTTGAGATCCACGCCCGCAGAAAACGCTCGACCGGCCCCTTCCACAACGAGCACCGATGGAGGATCGGCAAGGCAGGCTCGCAGCGCGGCGATGAGCTCATCGAGCAGCTCGGGAGACAGCGCATTCATCGCTTCGGGTCGGTTGAGGCGTAGGGTCGCCACAGAGGCATCGCGGGTGAGTAGGACGGTCGACATCGTGGGATTCCGGGGCTCGTGAGTGCTGGTGCGGAGGCCCTACCACGACCTGCCGATGGAACGCAGCCCAATGGGGACCTGCAGGGCTTCCCACGAGCTCGGATGCCCCTCGGCCCCAACCGCTGTCATGCGCGAAAGGCTTCCGCACCGCTCGAGTCCGGTTCCGGGAACCCTTCCCGCATTTGTCCGTTAGGGTGGCCCACCAATGCCGGAGGCTTACACATGTCCACTCCCCCTCGCCACAGCCCGCCATCGGGCGGCCGTCGCAAGCGACAGGAGCTGCTGTACGACCCCACCATCCCCACCCCCACGCACGCTGAATACGCTCGCACGCTGATGGCCGGCGCGCGTGATGCCACGCTGTGCACTCTGGCCGCAGACCGCGACGGACACCCCTACGGCTCGCTGGTGTTGTTCGGTGTGCTGGAAGGCGACCCAATCCTGCTCATCAGCGCCCTGGCCGAGCACACCAAGAACCTCCGGGCCGATCGCCGCTGCTCGCTATTGGTGAGTGCTGCAGGCCCCGAGAACCCACTGGCGCTCGGCCGAATCACGATTGTTGCCACCGCAGTTCCTCTCGAGGGCGACCAAGCCTTGCCCGCGCGCGAGGCCTTCCTGGCCAAGAATCCAGATGCCGCGTTCTATGCCGACTTCGGCGACTTCCAGTTCTGGCGCATGCAGGTTCAAGACATCCGCTACATCGGTGGCTTCGGTCGGATGTCATGGGTCTCCCAGCCCGACTGGCAGGCGGCAAGCCCCGACCCTGTCACCCCCCATGCAAGCGGCATCATCGAACACATGAACGATGACCACAGCGATGCCCTGGTCCTGTACTGTCAGGCATTCAGTCGCGCTGAGGGGGTCACTGCAGCAACCATGACCAGCCTGGACTGCTATGGCTTCGAGATGCGCGCAGAGACCTCCGACGGGCCTCGACCGATTCGAGTGGCCTTCGACGATGCGGTGACCCACCCCAAGCAGGTGCGTGCAAAGCTGGTGGGCATGGTGCGCCAGGCTCGGGCCCAGCTTTCCAGCGACCCGGCATAGGCACGGGCCAAGCACGGACGCATTGGAAGAACCGTCGCATCGGTTGGACGGACGGGCACTCGACTGGAACCGGTCGCATTCTCGGCGTTCGGTCGCCTGTATGAAACCCCAGGCCACATGCTGCCAAGCATGTGGCTCTTTTCATTGGCACAGGGAAGTAATCCCTGGCCTCCAGCCTCTGTGGACCCATTCATATTGCGTTCACAGGTGTGCTCTTCTTGTCTTTGATCCAGCAAAATTCCCCACCACCAAGACCAGAAAAACCCCATCCTACAGCGCAGAAATACCCCAGAGGACAACCGGGAAACTCCCCACAGGGCTCCGTCATACACCGTCCGCGAGCGGACCTCATCGGCCATATCACACATGATCTCGCCGATAAATTGTTCCGTTCCCAACTTAAGGAACAGGATGGATGCCATGAACGCACATCACACGAACCGGTTTGGATTGCCTGCGCTTTCCCTCGTGGGACTGCTTGGATTTCCAGGCTTGGCTCACGCTCAAGACTCCTTGAACACGGGCGACACTGCCTGGATCCTGACATCGACTGCACTCGTGTTGTTCATGACCATTCCAGCACTGGCACTGTTCTACGGCGGGCTGGTTCGAACCAAAAACGTGCTGTCGATCTTGATGCAGTGTCTGGTCTTGACCGCGGCCATGAGCGTACTGTGGGTGGCGGCCGGCTACAGCCTCGCCTTCTCCCAAGGCAACGCCATCATCGGCTCGATCTTCGATAAGCTGTTCATGATGGGCATTGGCCCCGAAGCGAAGACCGGCTCCATCCCCGAGGTTCTCTTCGCAGCCTTCCAGATGACCTTTGCGGTCATCACACCCGCACTGATCGTCGGCGCCTTCGCCGAGCGAATGCGCTTTTCAGCGATGCTGCTCTTCTCAACACTGTGGCTGCTCGTGGTCTACACACCGATCTGCCACATGACCTGGGGAGGCGGCCTGTTCGCCGAATGGGGCGTTCTCGACTTCGCCGGCGGCATTGTGGTGCACATCACTGCAGGCGTCGCGGCCCTCGTGTTGTGCATTGTGCTCGGTCCCCGCAAGGGCTACCCCGAGGCACCCATCACACCCCACAACCTGACCATGACCTTCATGGGTACCGCCATGCTCTGGGTGGGCTGGTTCGGCTTCAACGCCGGCAGCGCACTCGGAGCCAACGGTGGCGCCGCGATGGCACTGCTCGTGACCCACATCTCGGCATCGGTGGCCACGCTCGTGTGGCTGGCCATCGACTGGTTCCGCGAGGGTAAGCCGTCGCTCCTTGGTGCAGCCACCGGCTCGATTGCCGGTCTTGCAGCCGTCACGCCAGCGTCCGGCTTCATTGGTCCGTTCGGCGCCGTGGTGATCGGTATGGTGGCGGGCGGAGTGTGTTGGTACTTTGCCTGTGTGCTCAAGCAGCGCCTTGGATACGACGACTCGCTCGACGTCTTCGGTGTGCATGGCATCGGCGGCTTGATCGGAACGCTGCTCGTGGCCTTTTTTGCCGCTGAGTCTCTCGGTGGAATGGGCAGCGAGGTCTCGATGGCCACGCAGCTCGGCATCCAGACAGCCGCGGCTGGGATTACCGCCGTCTACACCGCAGTGGCGAGCTTTGCGCTCATCAAGGTCACTGGACTCGTGGTCCCCCTGCGGGTCAGCGACGACGAAGAGGAACGCGGTCTGGACGCGGTCCTTCATGGGGAGATTGGCTACGAACTGGCGCCTGCAAACGCCGATCCGAGCCCCCGCAGAGGCGAGACCGAGGCGGCAAAGTAGCCACGCTCAGGAGGAGCAGCTCATGTGGGAGACGCCGCCCAGCCCGAAGGTCTCGAGCGGCTTTCGGGAGCAGTAATGGCGGTCGGTCTCCTCATCCTGCGGTTCGTAGGGCCGGGTCATGACCGCTTGCAGCTCGTGGATGCGGCGGATGTCGCCCTCGGCGGCTTCCGTGTATGCCGGCACGAGCAGCCACTCGCGCAGGATGTACTTTGGATTGACCGCCTGCATCTGGGCGGAGACCGCTTCTGGCGTGCGGGTGCTTCCATCCAACTGTAGCGCCGCCCGCCAGTCGTGAAGCCAGGAGGTCCACGCTGCTTCGTCGACCGAGTCGGGCTGGTAGAAGCTCGCCTCGAGGGGTGCCAGAGTGGTGGGCAGCGCGGAGAGCACCCGAAAGAGGATGGTGTAGTCCACTGGGGTCTGCTGCATCATCGTGAGGAGACGCCGCACCAGAGGGAGGTCATCGGAAGCAAGACCGAGCTTGGCTCGCCACACCGCATCCAGCTTTTCGCGCATGACCTCGGGGAAGCCCCTGCGAAGGGCGTCCAGCGACTCGAGCTGCGCCTCCGTAAAGCCATGCCATGTGCGCACAGACTTCCAGAACATGTGGAAGTTCTGGTGCGCCGCCTCGGGCTGGTTGAAGAAGGCGAAGTGGCCCCCGCCACCGGTCCATGGCTGATACGACGGGTCGAAGAGCTCCATGAAGCCAAAGGGGCCATAGTCGAGGGTGAATCCACCCACGGGGCAGTTGTCGCTGTTGAAGTTGCCCTGGCAGTACCCCACCCGAATCCAGTGGGCGACGAGGCCGGTCAGGCGGTCTCGGAAGGCTTCGGTGAGCCGGAGCAACTGCTCGCCAAGCGGAAGCGCTGCCGGAATCTCCGCGCGATACTCGCGGTCGATGGCGTGTACCAGGATCTGCTCCAGCTCCACCGCCGCACGGGGATGCTCGTCCCGCCGGGCCCGGCGCGCGAACAGCTCCAGCTGACCCACGCGCAGAAAGGAAGGCGCAACCCGGGTAGAGATGGCCGTGCGGTCGACCACCCAGCGATCCGGGTTGGTGGCACGGGAATTCGCCGAGTACCAGGGCCGCTGGATTCCCTGAGAGGTCGACACGATGAGGCTCAGAGAGCGCGATGTGGGTACCCCGAGGGCATGCATGTGCTCCTGCGCGAGGAATTCCCGGACACTGGAGCGCAGGACCGCGCGGCCGTCTGCACCACGGCAGTAGGGGGTGCGCCCGGCTCCCTTGAGCTGCATCTCCCAGCGGCGACCGTTGAAGCAGCCCTCGAGCACCGAGATCGCACGCCCATCGCCGTAGCCGTTGCCGGTCTGGAAGGGGCACTGCTGGGTGTATTCCTGCCCATAGATCGACAGCGCATAGCCCGTGGCCCACCCATGGGACCGCATCGGCTCGGGCGCCGCGTCAAGGTCGCCAGAAAAGACCCGCAGAAAGTCGTCGGAATGGGCCAGGTCGATATCGAAGCCCAGCTCGGCGAAGAGGGTGGGGCTGTAGGCCACGAGCGCCGGATCCGGCAACGGCGTGGGCCGAACCGGAACGTAGTGTCCGGAGAAGACCTGCCTCGGCTGGTGGTCCTCCCCCGTCGGGGAAGCATCCGGGTCGGGCGTGAGGGTCTCGAGCAGGGAGTAGTCGGTGTGCGCTGCCACTTGCTGCATGGTCATGTCGAGCGAGGAGGCGATGGAGCCGGTAGGGCGGGTCATGGTCGTCCACAATGGAAAGAGGGGACAGGACGGCGTTCCCTACCGCTATATCGGACTCCCACGCCTGCGAGCGGCTCACCTGCAACAGTGCTGCAGCAACACTGCAGAGGTCAACAGCACTCGGGACGGGCACATGGATGGAGTCAGCACTTCCGCTGTTCTTCTCGACCCGAGGTACCCATGCTCGCCGCTCTCCTTCTCATGACCTCCGCCTTCGCAAGCAACGTTGACGTCTACATTTCCGGCACTGAGCCCGATGCCGACGGAACCTGTAGCCCCGAGCTGATGGTGTGGTCCGAGACCAACGCCTCCGTGTTTGAAGACGACGGACTGGATCCAAACCTTGCCAACCATCGCTACTGGCTGGCCACCCACCTTCCCGAAGGATGTGAGGTCATGAGCGGCCTGCCGTACTCCGAGCAGTGTGGCCCTGCCCGCAGCTACATCGATGGCAGCGCCGCATGGCGTGTCGACCTGGGTACCGTCGAGGAGGGGGAGTTCGGCACCTTCATGGTGGTCGCGTACTCCGAAGCAGTCATGCTCGAAGAGCTTCCCATCGCCGCGGAGGTCTCCTGGTCTTGTGGGACCTGTGCGCTCGCCGCCGACATCGACGGAGACGGCGCTGTGACCATCACCGACTACCTTGAGCTCCTCACGGCCATGAACACCACGGTACGACCGAGCGATCCACGGGACATCACCGGCGATGGCGAGGTGAACGCTCTGGACCTGCTTGAGCTGATCAGCAGCTTTGGCGACGAGTGCCCAGAGGAGCTCTGAGCCGGCGGCCAGGGTCGACATCCACGAGATGATCGCACCCGATGCCGGTCGGCCCGTGCAGCGACAGTGCGCGATTTCCGGATCGCATCCCACACGTTGGTCATGCGCCTCGCTGCATGCCTTCCCGCGGGGTCATGCTCGCCTGGGCACCCCAGTCAGCGGGCACGCGCCCCTCGGGGGTCAGCACCCACAGCACCGGAAATTCTGGTGCGTGCTCCGGTACCGGACCGTCTCCATCGGTGAGGTACACAAACACATCGGGAAGGTCGTGTTGGGCGGCCCACACAAAGGGCGGGCGAAGGTCGGTGCCGCCCCCGCCGCGCACCTGCAGAGCATCGACAGACAGGGGGTCGTAGGGTGAGAACCGCTGGGGCTCCTGCAGCCGAGTGTCGCAGCAGAGCACCGTGACATCGTAGCGGGTGAAGGTGCCGAGAAGCATCGCGAGCTCATCTACAAAGGCCCCCAGGTACGCGCCGGTGGACCCAGATGTGTCGATGGCCACCGTGGCCCGTAGCAGAGACTCCCGGCGCCCCGGAAGGTACAAGCCCCGGTGGATGGCCCTCCGATTCGGCGGCAGCCAGGAGGCCGACCCTCCGTGGACCTTTCGCAAGTGCTGTTCGAGCAAGGCCTGCCAGGGGATCGCCGGCTGCAGCAAGCCGCGTACTCGATTCAATATGTCGCTCGATGGAGACAGTCCGCAGCGGGAAGCCTGCTGAAGCGCTCCGGCGATGCGCACTCTCCACCGCGACTGCACGGCCGCTGCCGAGCCTCGAACAGGCTGGAAGCGCGGGTCGATCTCCACCCCTTCGGTGGGGTCCATTGTCGCGATGTGCCCATCGGCGTTGACACCTCGCTCGGGAAGGTCTTCGCCCTGTTGCTCCAGCCGTTGGAATACCTGCTCAGCGTTCAGGCCCGTCCACTCTTCGAAGAGCACCGCGCCGCGGGGAAGAGCGAGACCATCGCATACCAGGAGTGCGTTGACTTCGTGGTCGAAGGCGATGTTCCAAGCCTTGGGGTCGCCGGGCGTGGTGCGGGCAAAGTGGGCGAGCGCACAGTGCCAGACCTCGTGGGCAAGCACGAAGCGACGATCGGGCTCGGTTTGCGAGAGCATCCAGTCGGGTCGAAACCAGAGCATGTGGCCGTCGGTGGCCGCGGTCGGAACCCGGCTGTCCCACACAGGCTGCAGCTGGAGCTGGAGGGCGAGCACACCGAGGAAGGGGCGCTCGATCACGAGACGGGCCCGGTCGTGTGCGAGCAGCTTCAGGGCCGACGCCTCCTGCGCGGGACGCGGGAGACTCATGCGCTGGCTCCACCCAGCACCGATGCCAGCACAGCATCGGCCCCCCGCGTGAGGCGTCCACGCAGGGCTGGGCCATGCTGCTTGAGCCAGCCCGGAAATGCAGAACTCTGGAGCACAAGGCGGAGGTCGTCGGCGGAGCGCCCGCGAAGCAGATCGGTGAGCAGCAGGGCAGCAAAGTCACTGCCCAACACATCGCTCAGCTCGAGCGCCCGCTGAATGGCGGCTCGCCGCTGTGGAGCTCGCCAGACCCGGTGTGCGACGGCGCCCACGAGCGCAAACCGCAGGTCGGGGCGCTCCGGCACGGTGAGAGACTCGTCTCCCCGCAGCCAGGCGTCGACGTCGGGGAGGCTGTCGGCCAGTTCCCGAAAGGCGAGAAACTGGGCTGCAGCTCCCACACCGACAAGCCCTTCCACCAGGCGCCGCATCAGGTGCTCAGGCAGTTCCGCACCGTGCATCAGTGTGACCGCGACTCGCTCCCACGACCGGGGGGAGGGCCAGCCCCGGTCCAGCGGCCCGGAGAGGTCGAGGAACGACTCGGGCTGAAAGCGGAGGAAGGCCGACACAATGGGCGGAAGGTCCTGCTCAGCAGCCCACGCCACCCAGTCTTCCACATTCACGGCCACATCGAGGTGGCAGAAGCGATTCGCCAGCGCGCTGCTCAAGGTGCCAGCCACAGCCCGGTCGCCTGCACGGTTGCCTGCCGCCACGATGTACCAGCCGGGGGGTACGGTGTAGAGCGTGCCAAGCCGGCGCTCCAAGATCAGCTCGTAGGCCGCCACTTGGAGGGTGCGGTCGGCTGCGGTCAGCTCGTCGAACAAGATGATTCCGCGGCTGTCGGGATCGCGAGGCCATTCGGACGACAGGAGCCACTCTACGGCATCCTCGCGAGGCACGGGCAGGCCACGAAGGTCGACGGGCTCCCGCTGCGCAAGGCGAATGTCGAGAAAGCCCACGCCCTGGGCTTCGGCCACACTGCGTACCACAGTGCTCTTGCCCACACCGGGCGGTCCCCAGAGCATCAGGGGGGCGATGGCGCTCGCCTGCTCGGGATGCGACCAGAGGAGGTGGGTCTGATGAGTGAGCAGAGCGAAGATGTCGTCGAGGGTGGACGGCGAGTGGGTCTGCATGTTCATGCGGAGGCCTCCTGGTGGGCAAGGAGTGGTCGTGCATCGGGGTGGGGAGCGGCCAGGAGGGCCACGAGGGCTTCGCGCTGAACCTGTGGATCGAGCCGCTCATCGGTGGCAAGCTCGGCCAGAATGTGGGCAGCAGTGGGCACCCCCAGCTGGTGGAGCGACGCCAGCACCCCCACCAGAGGTTGCTGATGTTGGATTCGGGTCTGGAGGTTTCGGGCGAGGGCATCACCGAGCCGGGCCACGTCGACCTGGTTCCGCGCCCGCACCAGTCCGCGCACAATCCGCGCGAAGACCACATCGAATTCCACTTCTTCATGGGGGTACGGACCGCGCCACCGGCGCCGGTGAGGCACCGCAGGAAGGGGTGCAAGCAAGGCCGACTCCAAAAATGCACCCAGCTTCGGGGTGGATCGAAGCGCGTCGGCGAGCGCTGCCAGAGCCAGCATCGAGTGGGTGCGTCGAACCAAAACATCGTGCTCGCGTGCCAACGATACGGTCTTCCGACAGGTCCACCAGAGGGTCAGGTCGGCAGCCCAGCCACGGTCGGCGAGGTCTGGCATGAAGGTCCAGTGCCAGGCAGGCGCACCGGCCACATCGCACGGCTCTCCGGCGCGCTCCAAGAGCAAGCCGCGCAGGATCCAGGCTGCCGCCGGCTCCAGACTGCCGGCGTCGAGTCCCACTGCGAGGGCCTGCAGACGGTCCTGAATCCCCGATGCACCGTGGGCAGCCTCGATCCACTGCTCCAGAACTTGGCGATGAATGGTGCGCCCCTCGGCCAAGAGGCGAGCGACCACCTCGATGTAGGCAGGCTGAACCTCAACCGCTCCGG
>CAJWOS010000202.1 GCA_913044235.1 uncultured Pseudomonadota bacterium | reverse complement strand
TCTTGCCTTCGAAATGCAGCGCCCCATGCAGGAGATCGTGCAGGAACGCGCCCAGCGTGCGGTGCAGATGCACCGCTTGGCCGCACTGGTGGCACTTGAGGAAAAACGCTTCGAAGATGCCGACCGCCTGCTGCGAGAGTGGATTGATGCGCATCCGCAAAGCGATGATGCACGGGCAATCCTCGCAGATCTGCTCTCGCGGGTGCGACGGTTTGACGATGCCGAGCAGCTGTTCCAGTCCGCTCGTGCCCGCAAGCCCAGCGACCTCACCCTCGCGACCCGATACGCCAACCACCTCGGGCGCAGGGGCGACTTCACCAAAGCCCGTCGCATCTTTACAGAGGTGGCCGTGGCTGGGCCGAACCAAGCGGTACACCACGCCAACCAGGGCATCGCAGAATATTGGCTGGGCGCGTTCAAAGCCGCCATCCGCAGCCTGGCACGTGCCACCGCGATGGAACCCACCAATGCCTCACACTGGTGGAACCTCTCCCACGCACTGCTGCAAAGCGGCCGCCTCGCAGAAGGCTTCGAGGTCTACGAGCAGAGGGTCGAGCTGATGGGTGCTCCTGACTGGTGGAGCGACCGTTGGCGGGGAGAGTCCCTGGAGCCCGGCACTCCTCTGGTTCTCGACTCAGAACAAGGTCTTGGTGATGGGATCCAATTTGCGCGGTTCGCCTCCGATGCCGCAGAGCGTGGGGCCAAGGTGATTGTCCGCGCACACCCCCGCCTGCTTCCGGTCTTGTCTCGTGTACGAGGCGTGACCGACGTTCTCTCCACAGAGGTGGAGCCACCGGCCGGCGTCCGGCGAGCCAAACTCCTCAGCCTGCCGCGGGTCGTAGGAATCCAGTCCGACGCCGATCTCGGCCACCGAGTGCCGTACCTGTCGGTCGAGGCCAAACGCATTGACAAGTGGCGTCGCCGCCTACATCCCGAAGGACTCCGTGTGGGCATCATCTGGCAGGGCAACCCGAGGTATGCGCAGGACTTTCTACGATCGCCGCCCTTGGCCCACTTTCTGCCCCTCACCCAGATTCCGGGCGTCACCGTTTACAGCCTCCAGAAGTTCCATGGCGTCGACCAGTTGGATGCGGTGGACTTCACCGAACATCCCATCACACCCCTCGGCCCAGAGCTCGACCTCGATGTGGCGTTCCTCGACACGGCCGCAACCATGTGCGCACTCGACCTTGTGATCACCTCGGATACGTCCACGGCACATCTGGCCGGCGGACTTGGCGTGCCCACATGGGTGGTCATCCCATTTGCTCCTGACTGGCGATGGCCTCGAGACTCCCCACACACCGCTTGGTACCCGAGCATGCGAATCTTCCGCCAGCAGACACCACGCGACTGGCCAGGGGTTTTCGAACAGGTCGAGGAAGCCCTCCGAGCGGAGCTCGACCGGAAACCACTGTAGACACCGAGCAGCACGTCTTGTCTCGGTCGCCCGTGCCGCATCCGATAGAGTCTTCATGGAGGTGTCCATGATGGCTTGGTTGGCCCTCGGATTTGGCGCCGCGCTCGCCACTGAGCCCTATGCGGTGGTTCTCGGCACGGCACAGGACGCTGGACACCCGCAGATCGGATGCACCAAACACTGCTGTTCAGGGGCATGGGGCGGCAACGGGCACCGCGTGAGCTCCATCGGACTGGTGGACCCGGACTCGGGAAGGCACTGGGTGCTCGATGCCACACCCGACTTCCCCCACCAGCAGCACACCCTCCCTGGGACACTCGGAGGGGTGCTGCCCACCCACGCCCATATGGGGCATTACACGGGGTTGATGCACCTTGGGCGTGAGGTAATGGGCGCTCGGGGAGTTCCGGTCTGGGCCATGCCTCGCATGCACGCATTCTTGTCTGGCAATGGCCCTTGGGACCAGCTGGTCCAACTGGGAAACATCATGCTGAGGGAGCTCGCAGACGGGGTCTCCATCGCTCTGTCCGATACCCTCCGGGTCACCCCAATCCAGGTACCGCATCGCGACGAATACTCTGAGACTGTGGGCTTCCTGGTGCAGGGTCCCAGCCGGAAGGTGCTGTACCTACCCGACATCGACAAGTGGGAACGCTGGGAACGCCCCATTGAGGGACTAGTGCGATCGGTGGACCGGGCTTGGCTTGACGGCACGTTCTATGACTCTGACGAGCTGCCCGGTCGCGACATGTCCCAGATTCCGCACCCGTTCATTGTGGAGTCCATGGATCGGTTCGCCCCGCTTCCACCACGGGACCGCGCACGCGTGCACTTCATCCACCTGAACCACACCAATCCCGCCTTCGACCCACGCTCGCGCGCCCGCTCCGAGATCGAAAGTGCCGGATTTCATGTGGCAGAGGCGGGGGACCGGATCAACCTGTGACCCGGAAGATGACGGGCCTCCCCTTCCCTCAGCTGGGGCAGATCCACTCCGTGGCCCAAATGCGGTCTGGTGTGCCGTCGGTGTCGAAGTCTTCCTGCTCGTACACCACCCGTCCCAGGTCGTCGGTCCAGTAGCTACGGGTGACACGATTCCCGCCTGCGTCGAATGTCACCTTTGTATCGAGCGCACAGCCAACGTAGGTCCAGGTGCTGGTCTCGGCCGCAGTCGTGCTCCCAGCCTCGAACCGCTCCACACGAAGGATTCGGTTTAGTTCATCGTATTCATACACAATTTCGACGTCGTTCGTACCGTCACCGTCGGAGTCTTCCAGTTCCTGGACAAGCAGACCCTCGGTCCAGATGTACTCCCGTCGAAAGTTCACCACACCATCGTAGGTATAGTCCCACGTCTCTTCCACTTGGTTTCCGTCGGCATCCCAGGCAAAAGTCTGCACCGCATCGATCACGCCATCGGCATCATCGTCGATCGCCGCTTCCAGCACGTTCCCTGCAGCATCCGTGGAGTAGGTCCAGATCTTGTCGAGCACACCATCGCTTGCGGCATCGTAGCTGGAAGACTCCAGAAATCCGTCTGCTGAGTACACATACTCGTAGCGGTAGATGGAGACACCGGAGCACTGCTCACTCAGGATCCGATCGCCGTCCCACTCCGTGCGGCAGATTCGTTCCGTGTTGGGCTCTTCGCCGCCTCGAGTGTCCCGCGACTGTTCGCGCCCGTTTTCGTTGAACTGGCGGCGCTCCACATTCGGCCAGCGCCCCGCGGCGTTCGGGTCGAACTCTTCGATCTCCAGGCATCCGGCAACATCGAAAGGCTCGGGCGGCACACACACGTCGCTCCCCGTGTCAGAGTCACCTGCGGAGTCGGCACCGCTCGGCCCATCCCCCGACGGCTTGCCGGGGTCGCTGCTCCCGCACGCGCCCATGAATAGCGTCACCGCACAGAAAAGAGGAACGGACCTTGTCATGGAGCCTCCACAACCGACAGTGTACACCCCGAAGGAGAAGCCCTGGCCTCGGGGTTGCGTTAACCCCGCCGTCCGTACGCCCTGACGGAGGGCGAGGGAGGATGCGAATGGCTTCGAAACGGCGTGCCATCCGGAAGGTGCTCATCGCGAATCGCGGCGAGATCGCTGTCCGCGTGATTCGAGCTTGCCATGAAATGGGCTTGGCCACCGTGGCTGTGTATTCCGAGGCCGATCGGCGCTCCTTGCATGTGCGCATGGCCATGGAAGCCATCTGCATCGGCCCCGCCCCGAGTGCCGAGAGCTACCTCCGCGCCGACCGCATCCTGGAAGTCGCCCGCGACACCGGCGCAGATGCCATTCATCCCGGGTACGGATTCTTGTCGGAGAATGCTGGCTTTGCGCGAGAAGTCCTCGCGGCCGGACTGGTCTGGATCGGCCCCCCCGCCGACGCGATCGACGCGATGGGCTCGAAGACGGAGAGTCGCGCCCGGATGGCTGCGGCCGGTGTCCCGGTGGTCCCCGGAACCAAGGCGGCGCTGGAGAGTCTCGAAGAGGCCCGAGACGTTGCTCTTTCGGTCGGCTACCCCATCATGCTCAAGGCGGCTGCCGGTGGAGGCGGCAAGGGCATGCGCCGGGTGTTCACGGCCGAAGAGCTGCCGAGCGCATTTGCGGCCGCGCGCTCGGAAGCCATCAGCTCGTTTGGTGATGATGCAGTCTACATCGAGAAGCTCATCCTCGAACCACGCCATGTCGAAGTGCAGGTCCTCGCAGATGCCCACGGGACCGTCGTGCACCTCTTCGAGCGTGACTGCTCGATCCAGCGACGGAACCAGAAAGTGGTCGAGGAAACCCCCTGCCCGGTTTTGTCGCCCGAGACTCGCGAAGCCATGGCGCAGGTCGCCTGTCGTGCAGCCGAGGCGGTCGACTATGAGGGTGCCGGAACCGTGGAGTTCTTGTACGGGGCCGACGGCTCCTTCTACTTCCTGGAAATGAACACGCGCTTGCAGGTCGAGCACCCCATCACCGAGATGGTCACGGGAGTCGACCTGGTGAAAGCCCAGCTTCGTGTGGCCATGGGAGAGCCCCTGTGGTTCGCCCAGGAAGATCTCAAGCAGACCGGGCATGCCATCGAGCTCCGCATCTATGCCGAAGACCCCACCCGCAACTGGGCTCCGAGCCCCGGCCCTGTCCCCGGCTACCGGGAGCCAGGTGGACCGTGGGTTCGCGTCGACAGCGCGATGTACGCCGGTGCGGAGGTGCCCGTACACTACGACCCGATGGTTGCGAAGCTCGTGGTTTGGGGCTCCGACCGGGCCGATGCCATTGAACGATCCGACCGGGCCCTGCGCGAGTACCGCGTGCGCGGAATCCACACGACAATCCCGTTTTTCCGAGCCATCCTGCGCGATCCGGACTTCTTGGCGGGCGACTACAGCACTGCCTACTTGGATGCAGACCGCATGGAGCGCCTCTGCCGCGACATGGGCGACCCCGACCCCACATCTGCGGCGCTCGCAGCCCTTGTCCATACCTATGAGCGAGACCTCGCGCAGCAGGCTCGCCCCGACCAGACCGGCCGAGATAGCAACCGCTGGAAGTGGAGCTACCGATGAGCAGCACCAACCCCACGCTCACCTATGAAGTCACACTCGGCGACTCCACCAGGCTCGCCCGGATCGTGCGCACCGACCGGAGCGACGACGGCATCTCTCGGTATCGGGTGGAGCTCCTCGACGCGGAAGGGGCGGTGGATCGCACCATTGACCTCGACACCATCCAGCCCGAACCCGGCGTGCTGAACCTGATGTACGGGGGCCGATCGGTGGAAGCGGGTCTCGTGCCCTTCGAAGATGGCATTGACGTGGACATTCGTGGGCTGAGCCACGAGCTGGCGGTGGTCGACCCGCGCCGCAAGGCTTTGCGGACCGGTGGCGGCGCTGCGGGCGGCTCCATCAAGACCCAGATGCCAGGCCGCGTGGTTCGAGTCCTTGTGGCGGAGGGCGATGTGGTGGCGAAAGGCACCCCACTGGTGGTCGTCGAGGCCATGAAGATGGAAAACGAGATCAAGTCTCCCCGCGACGGCACCATTTCGCGGGTGGCCATCAACGCAGGTGATCTCGTCGAAGCGCGTGCGGTGCTCGTCGAGCTGGTCTGAGCGAAGCCACCGGCCACACTCAGGACGCGGAGGCTTCGTCTTCGGGGTCGCGCTCTTTGGTTGTGAAGAGCCATGCTACGGCAATACCGATGATGTAGAGCACAATCATCGGCGCTGCCATGAGCATCTGCGACAGCACATCCGGCGGCGTGAGCAGGGCGGAGAGCACGAAGATTCCAACGACGCCGTACCGAAAGAACACCACCATGTCGCGGGCGTCGATCAGCCCGATCCGCGCGAGGAAGAACACGATCACAGGCAGCTGGAAGCAGACGCCAAAAGCGACCAACAAGCGGGTCACCAAGCCAAGATACGCCGCGATCGAAAGGTTCGCCTGTACGTCGTCTGCCGTGATCTCAATGAAGAACGGGAATGCGAACTGAAAGATCACCGTGTAGCAGAAGGCTGCGCCAAGGAAAAACAGGAGCGTGCTCGCAATCATGAGCGGCACCACCAGACGCTTTTCCTTTGGGTACAAGGCCGGCGCCACAAATCGCCATATCTGGTACGAGATCACCGGCGATGCGATGCCCAACCCAGCCACGAGTGACACCTTCAGATAGGTGAGGAACCCCTCCAGAGGGGCAATAATGACCATTTTCCCTTTTTCAGAAGCCACCAGCGCCTCGTTCATCGGCGCGACCAGAAAGTTCCAGATAATGTCTGTGTAGGAAAAGCAAGCAGCCACGCCCACTGCTGTGGCCACCAAGCTGATCACGAGGCGAGTGCGCAGCTCACGAAGATGCTCCAGGAGAGGCATTTGGTAGGCCTCGACGGGATCGAACTCTTCTTCAGACCGGGGGAAAGCAGACGCAGCGTCGTTGGGCTTCGCCTCTTGCGTGGTCTTGGACTTACGGAAGATCACTGCTCGTCCTTCTTCGGAGGCGACGCCGCAGCTGCAGGCGCCCCATGATGACCGGAATGGGCTGCATCCGCTCCTGCGGGATCGACATCGGAAAGGTCTGGCTGCTGGCCCTTGGCCTCGAGGGCTCGCCGGCGTATCTCATCGGCCCGCTTTCGTGCCTGCTCACGCCGACGCCGCAGCTCCTCAAGCCGCTTTTCCTGGTCGACCTTGTCGGCTTCGAACATGAATGCACGACGGAGCTCGTCACTCGCCCGACGAAGCTTGCCGTACTGACGCCCCAGGAACTTCATCATCTCGGGCAGGCGCTCGGGCCCCACGATGACGACAGCCAGGATGCCGATGAAGAGTAGCTCGTTCCAGCCGAGTCCAAACATGATGGGGCGGCTCCGTTGCGCGACGCCAACACGGCGCCGCTCTGGGCGTTGGTATCCCGAGGAACGCCGTCGCGGGCAAGGGAACCACATTGGCCCGCTCTGCTTGCCGCTGCTTCAGCGACCGGTGAAAAGAAGTCTGGAGTTGCATATGCGCGTCCCCCAAGCCACTGCTGTCCTGGTGTCTGTTGATGGAACGCATCACCCCGACGGCCGTTTCCCCATTTCCTGCGACGACCTGGGGCTCTCCCGAGGCCACGGTGTGTTCGAGACCCTACCGGTCTACGACAGCCATCCTTCGTCGCTCGATGCCCACCTGCAGCGGCTTGAACAATCATGTGTCCTGATGGGGATACCGGCGCCCATGCCTGCCGTCTTGCGCACACGCATCCGCGGGTTGTTGGAGGCATCATCTTGCTCCCACGGCGTGCTGCGGATTCAGGTCACTCAGGAAGGACGACAGATCCTCGCCGTGCGCCCTCTTGGTCGGAGGCTCGACACACTCCGAGCCCGGCGCCTGGCCTGGCCCACACCACCGTTTCCGCCCGCTCGCGCAAAACACACCAGCAGAGCCGGCTACACACTGGCTCCAGCGGCCCATGATGTCGACGAAGTGATTCGCACCACCCCGACAGGACATGCGCTGGAGGGCACATGGTCGAGCGTGTTTTGCTTCCGGGGCGGCACGCTCTACACGTGTCCAGATGATGGGCGCATTCTCCCTGGCATCACCCGCGGACACGTCCTCTTCCTTGCAGACCAGATGACCATTTCTGTGAAGGAGGAAGCCCCCGGCCCGCCCGAACCCAACGACAGCTGGTTCCTCACCTCGAGCCTCCAGGGTATTGTAGGCATCCACCGCCTCGACGACACCGACCAACCGCCGATGCCCGAGCCCATTCGAGCGCTTCGCATTGCACTCGATCAGCACACGGGACGCCCCACCGCACCGAGCGCTTGATGCAAGCCCCCTCCCCCGCACGCTCCGGACTCGACCACTGGCTCGAGGACCCCTCCGCCCCATGGCAGGGATGGCGCACCATGTGCTCGCCTCGGGCGCGAAGTCACACCGGAGCTCCCCTGTCGTCCGCACTGCTCCAAGCCGAGCGAGGCATACCGAGCCTCTGGGACCAATGGCATGTCTGCGAGTCCATGGAGAGCCTCCAGCGGCAGCTCCATGAAGCGATCTGCCAGCTCCAGCCGAGCGGCGTGCTCGTGGACTTGCCCGATCTCGGGCTCCGTTCCACACCAGAGAGTACCGGACTCACCGCTTTGCTCCGCGCCGCTTCGGGCACGGGCGTACCACTCACGATCCTCGACCGACCCAATCCGCTAGACGGCCTCTCCCTTGAAGGCCCTCTCGTGCACCCCGGATTCGAGAGCGGTCAGGCCGCAATGGGCATCCCCCTACGCCACGGACTCACCATCGCCGAGCACGCCCGACACCGTGTACGAGAGGAGCGCCTCTCGATAGCGCTCAAGGTGGTGAAGTGCACCGGGTGGTCCCGCGATATGGACCACATCGAGACCGGGCTCCCAGTGGTCGACGACGGCCAACCCAACCCGTGGATTCACGCCTTGTCCATTGTTCCAGGGGGAACCGACTGGGCGACCGCTCTGCATCGCGATGCGCTCGACTTCGGGGGGCCCTGGGCTGAGCTGGAGGCACTGCTCGAGTTCGTACAGAAGGGAGCAGCAGATGCAGAGATGCAGGGCACTCACTTCGAGCAGGTGCACTTCACGCCTTCTGTAGGTGCGTATGCAGGCGAGTCGTGCTTCGGCGTCCGCGTGAGCGCCGAGACACCGCGTAGCGTGCATACCCTGAAGGTTGGGCTGGTTCTGGCAGAGGCTGCCATCCGCGTGCATGCCCGCGCACAGTGTGCAGCGCCCTTCCCCTCATCCGGTACCGCGCATGCGCTCGACCGCTTGCTGGGCTCCCCGGAGGGCCGAGTGGGACTGGCGGCACGGGTGCGCTCGAGAGAGCTGCTCGATGCTTGGGAGCCCGATCTCACCCGCTTTGCGGATGATCGTCGAGCGTCGCTCCTCTACTGAGCCAGCATCGCGGCTCAACTTGACCGCGGCTCCATATCGCTGCTGCGTGAAGGGCGGGTCAGTCTGCCCGCCCTCCGGCTCGGGGAGACTCAATCGGAAAGGGCAGCGCTACCGCCAGGACGAAGGGAGGCAAGCATGTGGATGAGGTCTCCCACTGTCGCATGCTCTTCCACCGGATGCCTCAGGTGATGCTCGGGTCGCACATTGTAGTGGTTCCGCCGCCCGATTTTCTCAATCTCCACAAATCCCTCGGCCGCGAGCTCTCGAAGGATGCGCTGGACCGCTCGCTCCGTGATGCCCACCATCGGTGCGAGGTCACGAATTCGCAGATCCGGATTGCCTGCCAAGCAAATCAGCACATGCGCGTGGTTGGTAAAAAAAGTCCAACTGCCAGATTGAGACGCGATGGCAGATGGCGATCTGGAAATGGAATTCGGCTCGGATGACACGAAGAAACTCTGCGCAAGCGTGGTCAACGGCAAAAGGCAGACCCGAAGGTTAGCACGGGTCGCCCGATTTTCCTGGCATGGTGCGCGCCTCAACGAGAGCAAACCGTCTGAGTGCCGGGCACACTATCCGACCGCCCATCACCCGAACAATTCACCCTGACGAAGAACCCGTTGATTAATCGCAGTCCGATTCCCCATCGCTCCATGGCCGAGTGGCTCGACGAGCCGATTGGATGGCTCCGCGCACACTTCTTTTCGTTGCTGCCCGTCATGGCGGTTGCGGTGGCGCTCACCATGATGCCTACGCTCGCAACGCAGGTGCTGACTTCGCTATCGTTCGACCGAAGCGACGGTCTTGGTCTGCTCCTGACAGGCTTGAGCAGTGCTGGATTGGTGCTGGTCATTCTTCTCGCTCCAGCCGTGCTGCCCCTCTGCATCTTTGTTTCGATGACCGAGCTTGAAGACCGAGGTGCGGTACCCCTGCGAGCGCTCCTCCGCAGAAGCACAGACCGTGCCCTGGTATCGACAGCATGTGCAGGTGCCCTGATTCAGGCTTGCATGTTCATTCTCGCGTTGGCCACATGCGGTTTTGGCGCGACATTCTGGCTTGTGCTCGTGCTGTACATCCCCTTAGCCATCCCCATCGCGGCAAGAGAAGGCACCGTGTGGTTCCAGTCCCACCTTCGCTCGGCCACCCTGGTGAGCTGGAAGCCTCGGGGGGGGCCATGGTACGGCTCCACGGACCGGGTGGTGGTCGCACTTCATGTGGTGGCTGGCGTCGGGATCGCGCTTGCGGCCGTTCCCCAGCTTCCACTGGCGCTCCACCTCGTGCCGCGTCTGCAGGAGCTGCTCACATCCAGCTCACTGGACCTGCAGGTCGTTCAACAGGCCCTCACTCCCCCCCTCTGGGTCAGCCTGCCTACCCTCATCACCACCTCGGCCGCTTCCGTTGTCACCCGCTTCTACAGTGCCCGCCTGTTTCTTGACCTGCACTCAGACCTGGTCGAGGCGCGAGAGGGTGGCGCACTGGCGCATCAACTAGCTGCGCTGAGCGGCGATCCCCAGCGACCCTGATGGAGATCCATGGGGCTCGATTCCACCGCACGTTCCGTGACCCGTCTTCAGGGGGTCGCGTACTCGGGCGCTGCACCCCCATCCTCAGCGCCACAGCGAACGGCCAGATAGCGCCGCGCGGCCTGCTGCACTTCTGACTCAGACACCCCCGGCGTGGAATGTACAGCGCGAAACATCGCCACCTGCGACTGCATGACTCGCTTGACCCACAACCGCTGGCGACGCACCCAAATCAACGCCACACCAAGCGGCACCACGGCACCGAGGTAGTCCAGAAAAGAATGACCGGGCGTCGAACCGAGCATCCAAACGTGATGGGAGTCTTCTCCCACCACCACCAGCCGCATCCACCACGAGCCCATCACGCCCAGCGGCTCGAACACCTCGCCGAGAAACATCATCATTCTCGCAAGAGGAAGGAGGACGATCCCGCTCATCGGCAGAAAGAAACAGACGGCCACACTAGCCACCACAGCCAAGCTCACCGCCACCACCGTGCCGCCTGTTGCCGTTGAGTACCGAGCGCCCTTCCGCTTCACCGTTTCTCCTGTCGCCCCCACAACAGTACCACCCCATCGGTGGTGACTTGGTCTCGAAATTTCTCAATGGAGCGGAAGCTGGGGCGAGACGCAGCGGGCTCGCTCCATCACCGATGACACACTGGGCGTGCGCTCAGGGGGTCAGTCGCTCTCGACTCCACACCCCGGTCGTGGGCTCTCTTCGTAGCTCCTGTGTGGGCCAAGCCGCCGGGTCGGGCTTCAAGGTGAGCACCTGCTCTCGCCCTTTCAAGTCCACGTAGGTGAGCCGAACCGAGTCTTCGGGCTCTCCCAGTAGCGAGAGGAAGTTGTCTAGCCCCGAGACTGGGTGGTCGTTGACTGCCACAATGCGCCAAGAAGGACGAAGTCCGTATCGGCCTGCGGGCGTGCCATACCAGTACCAAGACACATACACCCCTTCCAGCGGGGTTCCACGCTGTGCCGGGAGCCACTGTGGCACCTCTTGCAGTACAGCCCCCGACCAGATCACCACCCGGTCGACACCTGTGGTCGCCATCTGGTGCGGCTCGACCGTAACCTTGGCTTCCTGACCACCTCGCACAAGCAACAGCTCGACAGGCCCGCCTGACACGCAGTCTTCGACCTCGTAGGGCTCCCGAACGAGCTGACCGTTTGCTTCCAAGACGAGGTCGCCCGGACGGAGCACAGCGGCAGCGGGCGACGTACGGTCGATCCGCCCCACCACCAGCACGCGTCGTGCTCCGCCTCCCAGTTCGTATCGGGCGGCCTGCTCCACGGAGAGTCC
>CAJWOS010000201.1 GCA_913044235.1 uncultured Pseudomonadota bacterium | reverse complement strand
ACCTCGACACGCAGGGGGTCGGAAGATGGGCCGGTTCCAGCGGGATGAGAGCGAAGTTCGGACTCACCTTCTCCGAGACCCTCCGGGCGGTGGAGATGCTGGGTGAGCGTGGTGCCCTCGACAGACTCCAGATGCTTCACTGCCACATGGGGAGCCAGATGCACGACATCCGGCAGCTCACGCGGGGGGTCGGAGAGCTGGCCCGCATCTACACCGAACTGGTCCGCCTCGGGGTCGGGATCACCTACCTGGACGTGGGGGGCGGACTGGGGATCGACTACGACGGGAGCCAGACGAACTTCCCCTTCAGTCGCATCTACAGCCTCGAGGAGTATGCGGGGAGCATCGTGCATCGGATCGGTTCGATCTGCGACGAGGCCGGAGTCCGGCACCCGACCATCGTGACCGAGAGCGGAAGGGCGATGGTCGCGCAGCAGAGCGTCCTGGTGTTCGACGTCATGGGCGCGAACAGCTTCGAGCCCCACGTCCTGCCTGCGTCGATGGAGGATCTCGCCGGTCCCGAAGGCGCCGACGCCGCCCCCGACGTTCATCCCGTTCCCCCCGAAACCGTTCCCGATGCCCGCGCCGTCGCCGTAGCCGACGACGACTGCGACGTCGCCGCTGCCGTCGACCGACGACGCCGAGCTGCTCGGGCGCGCGTCCACCACTGTCCTCTGGCGGGCGCTCTACCCTGAGTCTGACGACGACGGCGACGGCTGGGGTGACATTCTGGATGAAGAGGGCAACTTCGACTGCGATGATGCAAACCTCACCGTCTACCCCGGCGCGGCCGAGCTCCCCGATGGGCTCGACAACGACTGTGACGGTGCCATCGACGAGAACAGTCTCGGCGGAGACGACGACGGCGACAGCGTCTCGGAACTCGAAGGCGACTGCGACGACTTCGATGCAGAGACCTACCCAGGCGCGATGGAAAAGCCTGACCAGAAGGACAACGACTGCGATGGCATGGTCGACGAGGGCACCAGCTTTGTCGATGATGATGGCGACGGATTCTCCGAGCTCGACCTCGACTGCGACGACGACGATCCGAACTCCTTCCCCGGTGCACCCGAGTACTGCGACGAAAAGGACAACAACTGCAACTTCATCAACGACTCCGCCGAACCCGGTGGCTGCATCGACACAACGAGCCAGCCCATCATCATCGGTGGGATTCAGATGAACCAGACGGCCATCGGCTCGGGTGAGTCCACCACCATGACGGTCTTCGTGTTCGAAGAAGATGGCCAGACCATCACCTACGACTGGAGCCAGGAAGACAGCAAGCTCCAAGAAGATTTCGAGCACGTGGCCGTCAGCTCGCCGACCGCGCAGAACATCACCTGGACCGCACCGACCCTTCCAGAAGAGAGCCCCGGCTACCGCTTTACCGTCACCGTCATCGTGGAAGATGAAGACGGAAATCAGGCTTGGATCGACGACGAAGTCTGGGTCTATCCCACTTCTGTCGCCACCGAGTTTGAGCAAGTCGATGCCGCTGCGGCCGCTGCGGCCGCAGCCGAGAGCGAAAATGGCTGCAGCAGCTCATCGAGTGAGAGTGCAGAGACTGCCGCTCTCTTCGCGGTACCGTTCTTCGGACTGCTGGCATTGGCCCGCCGCCGAAATGACTGAGTGAGGAAGGAAGCGGCCGCTGCTTCTGCCTCTGCCGCACCCCGCACCCCGCACCCACCTTCGCTGTGATGTCGTGGGCTCGCTCGAGTCAGCCTACCGCAGGTCCATTGCAGCGGATGCGAGTGAGCGCAGCGCTCACGGCCGTCTCCGCACGCAGGACCGTGGTGCCGAGTCCGGCCCCAGACCAGCCCGCATCCATGGCCGATGCCACTTCACGGTCGTCCCAGCCACCTTCAGGGCCCACCAAGACCGCTGCGGGCCCCAGAGTGCCCGCTGTGGTCGCCGCGCCGGGCACACAGATCCAACGGACCAGCTCGCTTGATGGGCGGTGCAGCACGTCAGCCAGAGGCGTCAGGCCCGCCAACCGAGGCGCCAGACTTCGACCGGACTGGGCCACGGCCCCGTCGATCACCCTCTGCCAGCGGTCATGGCGGTCACCGCGGGCAATGCAGCGTGCTGCCAAAACAGGCTGGATACAGGTGGCCCCCAGCTCCACCGCCATTCGTACAGCGGTCTCGAATCGAGAGCCCTTTGTGACCGCAAGACACGCCCAGAGGTCTGCCACACGGGCCTCGGAGGGAAGCAGAGAGACCACCTCGAGCTCCGCACATCGGCCCGCCTTCCCCACCAGTCGTGCGACCGCAGACCGACCCTGTCCGTCAAAGATCACCACGTCACTCCCGCGGCGCACCCGCGTGATCTGAAGCAGGTGTCGAGAAACATCGACGTCGAGAACCACACGGCTTCCAGCTTCCTGCGGCACCTTCTCACAAATGAAGCGACGCATGGCTCAGCGGTCCGTCGACGGCAGGAGCTCGAGGTACACCCAGTCTCCACTGCGATCCTCTCGAACCACCGTGAAGCCTCGAAGCGACTCCACAACAAGGTGGGCCCGGTCGGCCAAGATACCCGCGAGCATCAGCCGCCCACGGCACAGCCGCCGCAGGTCTGCAGCCATCGTGACCAGGACCTCGGCAAAGATGTTGGCCACCACAAGGTCGAAGACCCCATCCACCGCCTGAAGCGGCCGGGTAGAAAAACGTGCGGTGAGCGCGTTCCGTGCCGCGTTTTCGTCTGCTGCTCGAATGGCGTCCGGGTCGATATCCACCCCTTGGACGACCATGCTGCGACGGGCGGCTGCCAAGGCGAGCACGCCCGTGCCACATCCCACATCAAGCAGCGTTTTCCCGACGACTGCGTGGCGATCGACGCCACCGAGACACGCTCGTGTGGTGGGGTGCTCACCGGTGCCGAACGCCATCCCCGGCTCGATCACAAGGTCGCCAGGTTCGGCGCTCCAAGGCGGCGCAACCGCCAGGCGGTCCGAGACCACGAGCCGCTCGAACCCTGCACGCCACGCCTCCGCCCAGTCGTGACCATCCTCCCACTCGATTCGGGCCTCACCGGCTCCGGGCGCTGCGGCCGCGTGGCTGCGCACCACGGTGAGGCCTCGCATGGCATCCCCTTCAGCAAACCAGAGCCGCAAGCGCACTTGCGGCGGCGGCGGCGGCGGCGGTCCGGTGTCCCAAGGCTGCTGGACCACGCGCGACACGCCATCGGGAAGGTCTTCCTGAGCACCCACGCAGCCGGCAGCAAAGGCCGCGCTCGAGACTGCGTGAACCGATGCTCGGGGTACGTCTACCCATACTTGCGCCCACCGTTCGCCCGACACGATGGACTCAGCCCCCCACTGGAAGGGGTGCGCCCGCAGCCTTGTGCGCATCGACAATCGCGGAAATCTGCTCGGGCGATGCCCGCAGCTTCACCCAGGTGCCGTCTCCATGTGCACCGAGCAGGAACAGGGCGGGCGTACCGGTCACACCCGCCGACTCTCCTGCCTCAAGGTCGGCCTTCACCGCGGCCTTCGTGGCCGGGTCTTCCATGCAGGTTCCGAGCGAGGCCACATCCAAGCCTTTTTGCTCAGCCATGGTCTCGATTCCGGCCCGGTCCAGGTACGACTGGTTCTTGAACATCAGGCCCGTGAGCTCCCAGAACTTGCCCTGCTGTTGAGCGCACTCGGCCGCATAGGCCGCCGTGCAGCTGTTCTTGTGGAACTCACGCTGGATGTTCGGATTGCATGCCATGTCGAGGGGGTAGTTGCGAAAGACCACCCGAATTTCGGGGTGGTCGTTGGCCAGCTGCTTCAGCTCCGGCGCCACAATCCCACAGTGCGGGCACTCGAAGTCGGCCCACTCAAGGACCGTGTACGGCGCCGATGGGTCGCCGTAGACGGGCTCGGTGCCATCCATCGCGGCACCAGGCGCCAGCCCTTCAACGAGCGCAGCCACATTCACCTCAGCTGCATTGGTCCCGCCCGTTGAGGTCGCAGGCACGGGACCGAGGCCGCCGTACCAGCCCATCGACAACACCAGAGCGACTGCCCCGGAGATGGTGATGGTCGCGAGTGAGCGGTCTCCCATACCCTTCACGGCTTCCATGACGCCCGCACCAAAGCTGGCTCCAGAGTCCTGGACCATCCAGAGGCCGCCCACAAGGAGCACAAGGTTCAGACCATACAGCGAGATGCAGAACAGGCACCAAGCTCCGAGAAGTGTGGACTGGTAAGCGAGGAAGACCGAATACAAAACGGAAAGAGCGCTGCCCGCAGCCACCACGTGCCCCGCGCGGGCGTAGGCCTCACGCGACCGGCCAGCCTGAGCCACAAGGACCAGGCAGCCGAAGTAGAACGCAGTGCCGAGGAAGGCGATCGGGATGCCTCCCAGCTCCGAGTATGCGCTCGTGTTGATCACATCGCAGTTGAAGACTTCATCGACGTTGCACATCGACGAAGCGTGAGAGGGGTGGTGCTGTCGGCCCAGGTAGAGCGAGACGCCCACCCCCATAGCAGCGGCAGCGCCAATGCCGGCGAGCCGGTTCCAAACCAGCAGTGCTGCAGCCACAGACCAGCCGCCGCCAATGGCTGCGAGAAGAGAGCTCACGCTGGCACCTGCGGCCAGTATGCTCGATTTTACCATCCAGCCGGTCATCTTCACGTCCTGTCGAGCGGAACGATGAAGGAGGTCGTCCGCGCTTCCGGGGGAGACGATCGTGAGCCACGGTCGTCGCGTCGAGACTTGGAACCCGCGCGGCCCAGAACATCCCAGACCGCGCGTTCCCGAGACGTCGCTCGTACCCTACCGTCACGACCTGGGCAACGGACAGCGAGGGAGCAATCCCGCATCAACGCTGTTTGAGCGCCCGGTCCATGTCCCTCTTGTCTTGGCGAGCCTTGAGCGCATGCCGCTTGTCATGGAGCTTTCGCCCGCGTGCAAGTCCCACCTCCAGCTTCACCCAGGCCCCCTTGAAGAACAGCTTGAGCGGCACAATGGTCAGCCCCTTCTGCTGAACCTTGTCCGCAAGCTTGTCGAGCTCTCCGCGCTTCAGCAGCAGCTTGCGGGCCCGGCGCGGCTCGTGGTTGAACTGATGGGCCTGCGGGTAGATCGCGATGTGTGCATCGACCAAGTACGCCTCATCTCGGATGAACTTCACGAACGCTTCCGCGATGTTGCCCTTGCCACTTCGGAGTGACTTCACCTCGCTCCCCACGAGAACGAGACCAGCCTCAAATCGATCCTGGATGTCGTATTCGTGTCGCGCCTTCCGATTCTCGGCGATGACCCGAACAGCTTCGGCACTTTTGCTCATTCGGTCTCCCGACCTGTGGAGGGCGCGCAGCGGCCGAGCCTGTCGGCGTGGACCCTCAACCGTTCGTCCCGCGTAATCCAGCGGCCCAACGTCCGCACCGTCTGCATCTGGCGGTCTGGATTCCCTTGGATGGCTCGCGCCTATCGCTGCGATGCCCCACAGATCCAGGCAACACCGTGCACTTCAAGGGGCCCTGTCAGCGGGTGATTCCACAATTCCCCACTTTATGACACAACATGGGGTCATAGCCCGACCTCGTACCCAAAATTGCACGTGGATCCGAAGCCGACAAACCCGACATAAAAGCCTGTAATTGGCTGTGGAACGCAATTATTGAAGAACGCCCGTGGAACAATTTTCATTGACGTGTCAATGCCACGAATTGCAGCCGTTTTCCGACATGCCCCACGCCTCTTGCTATGGACGGCCCCAGCCGATCGCATGTTCCACGCAATCTCACATATTCAAAAGGCAGTATCATAGCTATTTCTCGACTGCTTATTGGAACAACACTGGCCGAATAGTGGATCAAAGGGTACTTCAGGTGGGACGATGTGGGGCGAAGGGTCATACGGGGTGCCTCACCCCGCCGGTCCCTTCCTTCCACAACGCAACCGCCTGTGGCGCCTCTGGCGAGCCCCCTGTGTTGGCTGATGCTGTTTCCATCCCTCAACGCCGAGCTCCGACTCGACCCGAAAGGTCGTGTGATGCTGCCGCGCGCGCTCCGCACGGCGCTGGACCTCGCAGGGGTGAATCGGCTGGTCGCGTTCGCGAATGGCGGCCCCGGGGCCGGTCTTGCGTTCTACAAGGTGGAAGATTTCGCAGCGATGGCAGAGCGCTACCAGGGCGCCGACCCGATGGACCCCCGCGCTCGCCTGTTCGCACTCGCGGTCCATTCCACGGCCCAGCGCGTGTCGATCGACAGCGCCGGCCGGATGTTGATTCCAAAAGAGCTGCGCTCGCTTCTGTCTCTCGAACGCGACCTGTACCTGTTCACCGCAGGGCCTTGGTTCGAGCTTTGGGACCGACGCCGCTGGGCCGATCAGGCCTATCCAGACGCCGCAAGCCTCTGGGAGCAGCTCAACGGTCTTGGGGCACTCTCGATGCCTCGAACCGAACCGGTGGCACCATGACGGCCGCGTTCCACCACATCCCGGTCCTCCTGGATTCCGTCATCGGTGCACTCTCCGAAGCCGGAGGCAGCCGCTTTCTCGATGGCACGCTTGGCGGTGCCGGACACGCATCTGCCCTGCTTCGAGCCACCGGACCCGATTCCATTTTGATCGGCATCGATCGCGACCCCAGCGCACGCGCCGCGGCAGCGCTTCGACTGGCGGAGTTTGGCGACCGGGTTTTCATTCGTGCCGGTCGATACGCAGACATGTCCACGCTCGCTGCAGACCATGCTCCTTTCGATGGAATTCTGCTCGATATTGGCGTGAGTTCCCCCCAGCTCGACCATCCGGAGCGTGGCTTCTCCCTTCGTTCCGACGGTCCACTCGACATGCGCATGGACCCAACCACGGGAGAATCGGCTGCCGAGCTGCTCGACCAACTCGACGAAGACGCGCTCACCACGATTTTGCGGGATTATGGAGAGGAACCCCGCGCCAAGCGTATCGCCCGCGCCATCCTCGCTGGACGACCCTGGCAGGGCACTCTCGCCCTCGCCGACGCTGTGGCCAAAGCCTCCGGCTATCGAAACAGCCGAACCCACCCCGCCACCCGCACCTTCCAAGCCCTCCGAATCGCCGTCAACGACGAGCTCCGTCAGCTAGAACGCGGACTCGATGCAGCCATCGCCCTGCTGGCTCCTCGCGGTCGCCTCGCCGTCATCAGCTTTCACTCGCTCGAAGACCGTCTCGTCAAGCAACGCTTTCGCACCCTCGCCGCCGTGGGCACTCCGCGCGACGAGTACGGACACCCACGGATCCCCGCACAAGTCCGACTCATCACCCGGAAACCCATCCGGGGTGCCAAGCAAGAACCCCACAATCCCCGCTCTCGCTCCGCCAGCCTCCGCATCGTGGAACGCCTCGGCTGAGTCCCGCCTCCCCGCCGATTTCGTCGGACCCGTCTCCTCGCCCTGAGGACACCCAATGTCCCGCCCGTCTCATCCCTCCCGCCCCGCTCTCGTCACTCCGGTGTCGCCAGTGCTGCATGGTGCTTCAGCCAATGCCGCTGGTGGTCTCGAGATCCGCTTCCTGTGGCGGTACGTGGCTGTCGCCGCCCTCATGGCTGCGTGCGCCCTGCTCTCTGCATGGTCGCGCGTCGACCTCGTCGAAACGGCGGTCGCGCTCGACCAGACCCGTGCTCGCTTCGCCGAAGCGACCGCGGAACAGGAGCGGCTCCAGCTGGAGCTCGCCACGCTCACCGACCCACACCACCTCCGGACCGCCAGCAACGCGCTGGCATTCGAAGGCGCAGTCCACGTTGTAGACGTTCCCTGAGGGGCCCTCGATGTCTCGTCGTACTCATGCGCCGCCTCCACGAAGGAGCCAGGTTCGGTCTTTTCGACCGCGCGTCTGGCTGCGGTCCTGGCTTCCCCCTCGCAAGGCGGGTGCAGAGGCAGATGCCTCTGTTCGCTCTCGGGCATCCGGTCGGGTGGCATGGCTCGGTGCGGCCATCCTGCTCGGCTACCTCGCCCTCGTCGGCCGTGCTTCATCTCTCATGTTGCTTCCCGACCCACAGCTCGAGGCAAAGGCCCGCATCCAGTTCGAAGAGGCCGTTGAGGTCCACGGGCGGCGCGGCGACATCGTAGACCGAAATCACACTTTGCTCGCCACCACGGTGAACCTCTACGAGCTTCACGTCGACCCCTGGTTCCTGCTTCGCTCCCCGAAGAAAGGCAGTCCCCACGTCGAAGACCCGGTGTCTCTGCTGGCCGAGATCCTCTCCGAGGAGCTCGAAATCAGCGCTGAAAACCTCACGCGACGCCTTCGCCGACCGGGACGTCGCGACGTACGCGTGGCGACCGAGCTCACCCCTGCCGCCCTCACCCGCATAGAAGACCGCGTGAAAGCCACTGCACGCAAGCAAGACACGCGGCTTCGCTCCGTGCTCTTCAGCAACGCCACCCCAAGCCGGTTCTACCCAGGGATGAGCGATGCCGCTCCCCTGCTGGGTCTTGTGGGCCACAACGGTATGGGACGGGCAGGACTCGAGCGCAGTCTCGACGACAGACTCCGCGGTGAGACCTACAAGTACGTCCTCTGGCGCGACCGGAAGGGACGGCGCATCACACCCGAGCGCATCCATGCTGAAGAAGGCAACTCGGTGGTGCTTACCCTCGACCGCCGCATCCAGAACATCACCGAACGCGCGATGCTCAGCACCGTCGAGCGGACGGGGGCGGAGGCGGCCTACGCTGTCGTGATGGAGGTCGGCACCGGCGAGATTCTCGCGATGGTCAGCCTGCCCTCCCAAAACCCAAACGACGGCGCCTCCATCTCTATGGACATGTTCAAAAACCACGCCGCGATGGATGCCATCGAGCCGGGTTCTGTGTTCAAGCCATTCGTGGCGGCGGCTGCACTCGAAGAATCGCTCTACACGCCGTCGAGTCCTGTCGACTGTGAAGGTGGCGCCTGGCGCGTGAGCAACAAGACCATCCACGACGATCACCCACATGGGGTGGTCACACTCACCGAGGTCATCAAGTACTCGTCGAACATCGGGTCGGCGAAGCTGGCCTTCAAGCTTGGTCCAGATCGGACCCTCGCCTACCTCAAAGACTTCGGCTTCAGTCGGACCACCGGACTGAACCTCCCCGGCGAGACCCGCGGGGTGATGCGGTCGCCCGACAACATCAAGCCCATTGAGCTGGCCACCACCGCCTACGGCCATGGCGTCACCGCCACTGCAGTCCAACTGGCCGGAGCCGTGGCCACACTCGCCAACGACGGCGTTCGGATGACACCCCATCTCGTTCGTGCCATCGAAAACCGCCATGGCGAAATCATCGAAGCCTTCCCACCCCGTGAAGATCGCCGGGTGGTCTCCGTGGAGACCGCGAACCAGACCGTGCGGATGATGGAGACCGTCACCGAACAGGGCGGCACCGGCACCCGCGCACGCATCGACGGCTACCGGGTGGCCGGAAAGACCGGCACCGCTTGGAAGCACATTGATGGCGCCTATTCATCGACGGCTCGCATCGGGTCGTTTGTGGGCATCGTGCCCGCTGAGGCGCCGAGACTGGCCATTGCCGTGGTGGTTGACACCCCCACCATTGGCAGCTCCTACGGCGGCATTGTCGCCGGACCGGCGTTCTCTGAGATCGGCGAGCATTCGTTGCGCGTCCTCGGCGTCTCCCCCGACCCCGAGCTCTTGGAAGAAGACAACGACAGCGTCATCTCCGAGCCCGAAGAAGCACCTCAGGAAATCCTTGCGGCCACCTTGGCTCCAGAAATGACCTGGACAGCCGATGGACGCCTGCGGATCCCCGATCTGACCGGCTTGAGCCTTCGAGATGCCCTCTCCACCGTCCAAGGTGCAGGGATCGCATTGTCCATCCAAGGCAGCGGCCGGGTTCTTCATCAGTCTCCAACACCGGGCACTGCCCTCGCCACAGGCGACCGCTTGGAGCTGCATCTCCAATGACCTCTTCCCGCTCACCGGTCGCCCTCAAGGCGGCCTGACCACTCACCCATTCCCCCGGCGAGGGGGCAATCCGACGCCGGTGTGCAGTCTCCCCGACCGCGCACCACCGACCCACCCGAACAGATTCCACGGCTCCCGAAGGAGACACTGACGCCCTCGCTGCACGTCCCCGCAGCATCGTCACTTCCAAGGTCCCCATCTACGCCACTGTCCGGATGTCATCGTCCAACCCGTTCCCCGCTCCCGCAGCTTCGGCTGCACGCTGCCCGCTCCTGCTGGCCCCCTCGCCACCCTTCCCGCTTCGGCGCTTCCTTCCACCTCCCCGCACACGATGCCCGGCTCGGCATCCCTCCCTCCCCGCATCCTCTGCACCCTCCGAGCCGGGCCATCGTCCTCCCCTGGACCGCATGGACATCGCGACCCTTCTTCCCCACCTCGCGCCCCGCTCGGTCACCGGGCCGGTGGACCGTGTCGTGTCTGGGGTGTCGCACAACTCACGAGAGATCGGCCCAAACGATCTCTTCGTGGCCATCCGAGGCGCACAGGTCGACGGTCGGCGCTTTGCCTCAAACCTACATTGTGCCGGCGTCATCGCCGATGCCCCCGTGGAGGTTCTCCCTGGTGTGACCGTGATCGATGTCTCGAGCACGCGACTCGCACTGGCACGGGCCGCCGCAGCAATCCAAGGCTTTCCCGGCCGTGAGCTCCCCGTGGTGGGCATCACCGGCACCAACGGAAAGACCACCACAGCACACCTCCTCGAAGCGGCCACCGCCCACGCCGGATGTCGCAGCCTGCTGTTGGGCACCACCGGACATCGTCTCGCCGGTCGCCCCATTCCTGCCCAACACACCACGCCGGAGGCCACGGTCATCCAGCACCTCCTCCGTCGAGCGGTCGACGAAGACTGCGATCACGCGATCATGGAAGTCTCGAGCATCGGCCTCGACCTCCACCGGGTCGAGAGCCTGCCGTTCCGTG
Organism: uncultured Pseudomonadota bacterium; assembly: GCA_913044235.1. Lineage (GTDB taxonomy): Bacteria > Myxococcota_A > UBA796 > UBA796 > UBA2385 > CAJWOS01. Next base: position 816 of record CAJWOS010000201.1, on the reverse strand, counting down.
TGGCCGCGTTCACCTCATTTTCGCAAGACCACCTCGACTTCCATGGAGACATGGAGCGGTACTTCGCGGCCAAGACCCGACTCTTCACCGAGCTGCTGGCACCCGATGGCGTTGCGGTGCTCCATGCCGACGATCCCCACATCGCCAGACTTGAGCTGCCTCGACAGAGCACCCTTCGCTACGGACGCAGCCCCCACTGCGATGTCCGGATCACCGCGCCGGAGGCCGACCTGTCGGGCTGCCGCGCCTCACTCCAGGTGTTTGGCCGCACCCTGGCACTGCACACGCCGCTCGTGGGAGCGCACAACCTCGAAAACAGCGTTTGTGCATTCACGATCGGGCTGGCCCTCGGACTCGCCCCCGAGCCGCTGCTTGCAGGTCTTGCTGCAGCACCACCAGTGCCGGGGCGGCTTCAGCCGGTTCCGAGCGTGGACCACGCTCCCACTGTGTTCGTGGACTACGCCCATACGCCCGATGCGCTGACCCGCGTGCTCGAGGCGCTGCGTGCGCTCACGCCCGGTCGCATCCACACCGTGTTCGGCTGCGGCGGAGATCGAGACCGAGACAAGCGGCCGCACATGGGACGCGCGGCCGAACAGGGAAGCGATGCGATCTGGGTCACCTCTGACAATCCTCGGAGTGAAGACCAGCAAGCCATCATCGACCACATCTTGGCAGGCCTCCAGCGACCCGCTTCCGTGTTCGCGGACCGCCGACGCGCCATCGACAATGCCATCGCGGCGTCCGGACCCACCGATGTCGTGCTTGTGGCGGGCAAGGGACACGAAACCACCCAGACCATCGATGGCGTCACCC
>CAJWOS010000200.1 GCA_913044235.1 uncultured Pseudomonadota bacterium | reverse complement strand
GGAGAAGAGGCGGCCGAGCGGCACGAAGTCGCCGGACTCGCCCTGGCGCAGGGGCAGGTCGTCGTCGAAGTAGCCATCATGAACGATTGGACCGCCACTCTTGTGGAGGAACAGCACGTCTTGGGGGTCGTTGGTGCCGTATAGGTCGACCTCGGTGCTCTTGCGTTGGATGAACTCCACCACGACATCGATGGGTCCGTCTTCATTGATGCGAAACTGCACGTATCCGGGGATTGGGTCGTGGTAGCTGTTTGGGTAGAAGGCTGGCACGAGGCTGTAGGAGCGCACCTCAACGCCCGACTCCGTCACCGGCACGTGGGGGTCGCAGGCGTGGACGGAGCGGCGGCTGAACTCTGTGAAGAGCGCCTCGGCGTGGGCGGCAGAAAGCTGAAGGTCGACCTCAGCCACGACCGCTTCGACCGCAGTGCTGAATCCACCTGTAGACCCGATCGTGGGGAGGGCGTCCACGATGGAGCGGTCCAGGAGGGCCTGGTCGGTGGGCTCGAGCGTGGAGCGATACGACCAGAGCGCCTGGGAAAAGGGCTGGCTGTCGGCGTGGACTTGTCCCATCAGCGAGTCGGGGCAGCGGGCTTCTCCATCCAGGGTGCGGATGTAGGACCGACCAAGGGCATCGCCGCTGTAAGTGGCAATCTCCGGGTCGTCGGTGAGGATGGCCGCGAAGTAGTCGGCGAGGCCTTCGTTGAGGGCTCCCGGCTCTGCGGAGCTGCCATGCTCAGTGGTCCGGACGTACGAAGGGCCGCCCTGGGTCCACACCGCAAAGTGACCGATTTCATGGATGATGACGTCGGCGTCATAGGCGAAATCACCCACCGTGCCCTGGCCAAATACCAGCTCCGGTGGTGTGGGCTCCCCCTCGCTGGTTTCCCGGCCCCGGCGAAAGAATGCATTGTCGTAGGCGGAGAGCGGTCCTTCCGGATCGCTCATGGCCGCTTCACTGGACAGATCGGTGAGTCGGTAGTTGGACAGAGTCTTCAGTCGCTGCCACTCAGACGGCCGGTCGTCGAGCGGCAGCCCGAGCGCCGTCAGCGAAGCGATGGTCTGCTCTCCATGCCAGAGCAGATGGGGCCCAGCAAAGTCGTCTTCATCAAGGTTGGTGTCTTCTGGGTAGGGCACTGGCGAAAAGCGCCACTGGCCCCCATCGGGCGGGAGTGGCGAGCGGTGGGTACACATCCGAAGGTCGACTTCACCAAGATCGGTATTGGCGCGGTAGGTCTCACCCAAGTCCACGCAGTTGTACACGTCGAAGTGGCTCGAGGTCAGGCCGAACCGTGTGGACTCAGGCATCCGCACATCGACGGTCTCGGGGGTGCGGATTGGGTCGACTGGGTACACCAGAGCGGAAGGAGCCTTGCGACCATCGGAGGTGTGACCCGGTCTCTCGAACGTGGCGTCGAAGCGGTCCACGATCCGTCCGGTAGATGGGTCGACCAGGTAGGTGGGGCGGGCCATGTCCCGGATGGGATGGTCATAGGAGACCGCGCGGAGCGGCCGATAGGCATCGCCGACGGCCCACAGGCGAATGGGCCCCACGAGGTCAGGGGCGCTGCCGAGGTGCAGGTTCAGCGCGGCTCGCAGCGCATCGGGAGTGAGTGGCGGTGCCGTGGATGGGACCACCGGGAGAATCCGATGGGACACGATGCGGGGACGTCGGCGGTTGTCGAGTCGAATGGTCGCGACTGGTGTGGCCGTGCGCAATGTGCGGTCTGTCCCATACAAATGTAGCGTATGTCCGAATCCGGCCGGCCGTACATCCACTTCCAGACCCTCGAAATCGTGGGTTGGAATGAGCGTTTCGAATGATGGTTGGCGCAGGTCGATCGGAAAATGCCCCGCTGCGCGCTCGATGGTCGGCGGACTTGCCACAGCGCAAAAAAAAGCAGACAGAGCGGTCAAGAGCATGGAGAAATCTCGTGAGATGGGCATCTACGTACAGACAGCTTGCCCCGGGACATCCTGTCTGGCGAGAAGATGCTGCCGCGGACTGGCAAGTTCGTGTACCGTTTCCTTGTTCAAACCCGTGGGGAGTTCTCGGGCAGCCAGCATCGAGTGGATCGGGCACAGCCCGATCCACTTCGCTGGCGATGGACAGAGCAGCCAACCAATACTGATTCCCTCGAAGCGCGGTGCTCGCGGAAGTTGCAGCACTCGACGCTCTGCGGATGCATTTGTCAGTCATCTCGATTCATATAGATGTCTGCTCTATCGGCTTTGGGTCGATTCGTCGGTTCTGGGCCAAGCGGTCCCGCTTGTAGACGGGCGCGTCCAGTCGCCAGTGGCGTGCATGTGTGTGTAGCGTCGCCGCGGCTCTCGGTGTGACCAATGGAGCCACGGGTGTGCGCTCGGGTGCCATCGACATGGGGAGGGTACAGTCCGGATGCGTCGGACCGTTTCGTCGCGATCCGCGTTGTGTTGGATGGACGATGCGGGATGGTGGGCATACCTCCATTGCCTGGCGGCGGCGCCGAGGGTCGCGTGCGCCCGTGCACTGAGCTGTCTGCGTCCTCTCCACACTGCACTCCCGAGAATGCCATGGAACGAACGGAAGTCGCTGCACATCGGATTTACCAGGCCGACAGCCGGCTTCGCTCCAGCTACCAAGCGGTCATGGGAGCGTGTGAGGCCACCTTGCTGCACGCCGATCCGCCGTACTGTCTTCTGGTTCGTCGCAACAAAAAGGGTCGTGCGCGCTCCCCCAAGCGGGCCAAGATTGACAACGCATCGGTTCGACGTTTTGAGACCGTGGGTGAGTACAGTCGCTTCACGGAGCGTTGGATGCGCCCGGCGGTTGCATGCTTGTCTGCAGACGGGCACGCCGTGATCTGGACCAACCTGCTGGGGCGCGATCCCATCCTCGAAGTGGCCACCCGAGAAGGGCTTGTTCACCACGGGACCTTCCTGTGGGCGAAGCTTGGAAAAGCCGGAAACTCCGGTGAGAAGCTCGCTCGACTCTACGAGGTAGCCCTGATTTTCGGTCGCCATCCCAGGCCCGAACCAGCGCCCGAAGACCGCTTGCCACCGCGCCATTTTGTGAGTGGCTACGACGTTGAGGGAGCGGCCTCCCAGTGGGAGGGGCATCCCAACCACAAGCCCTTTTCGCTCCTCGAGCCGCTGCTTCGGTGGTACAGCGCACCCGGAGACGTAGTGCTGGAGCCATTCTCGGGCAGTGGCAGCACAGCCGCCGCGGCGGTTCGCCTGGGTCGGACTGCACGGGCGCTGGAGATTCGAGCCCAGTGGGCGCGGGTGTCGGGCGAGCGCTTGCAGGCCGTTGTGGCCGCGCAGCAAGCGGCAGAAAATCGCGGCCGCAGCCCGTCTTCGGAGGCGTAAGATCAGTTAGACAGAGTGGCGGCCAGGGAGGACTCAAGCCAGTGTCGGGCGGTGCAGAGCTCAACCTGCTCGAGGGTCTGGGCCAGGGTGCGCTCGTGCCCAGGTGCCTGGGTGGCCGCTTCGGTCCTGAACCACGCGTCCAGCGCCTCAGCTTCGTTGCGAGAGCAGGCACTGCCGGCCCAGAGGCGTGGCATGTTGCGCCGCCACTGGCGGGGTATGGCTTCGGCAAGCCGCTGCCAGTCCTGTTCGATGCGGCTTCGGATGTCGTCGCGTCGCGAAGCGTTTTGAGTGGCCATCAAGGATGCGACCCTGGCGAATGCCACACGAGGGTCGAGGTCGTCCCGGAGCACAGAGTCAAACGCCTCAATGCGTTGCTGGGGATCGGTGAAGTGGCCGGGCGCCGTCAAGACCGCTCGCTCCAGTGCTGGGTCGTCGAGTGCCACCACCGCAGCCGTGATCGGCTCGATACCGGCCGACCCGCGTTCTTCCGCCAGCACCTGGAGTGCGGCCTCATAGGCCGAGGAAGGAAGTGCTGTGAGGTTGCCGTCGATCCGCTGCGCGAGTCGCTCGGTAAGCATCAAGCGGGCTTGGGGATCTTTGATGACCAGGGCCTCGAACTGCAGCACCGTGGCTTCGAGGAGGCGTTGGTCGGGTGCGCTGGAGCGGGCCGCTTTCAGCCGCAGTGGTTGCCAGACCGAGCGCGCCCAGTCTTGCACCAGCGCTTTGGTCTTGGGCTCAAGATGCGGCATCCAACCAGCGATGGCCGGAAGCGGAGCGGCCGCAACGTGTCGGCTCGGGTGGCGAGCCGCCGCCTCGTACAGCTTCAAGATGCTGGGTGCTGGGATTTTTTGGGCATCAAAACCGGCCGATGCACTGTCGACCACCATCCAGGCTTCTGTGGCTTCCAGGTCGGGCAGGACTTGTGCAAGTCGGTTCCAGGCGCCGGTGGAGAGCGCGGAGCGGTAGTAGCCATGTCCGCCGGGATTGGGACGGATGAGGCGTGGACACCGCTCGCCTGGAAGAGACAGGTCCATGTCTTTGTGCTGCAAGACGGTGCAGACCGACTCGTCGAGCGTGTCGACCTGTAGACAGATGGGAATGGTCCAGAGCTGCTGGTCGTTGATGCGGGACCCGCTCGGTCGGTAGCGCTGTTGTCGCAGGGTGACCGAAGGCGGCGCTCGGTTGGGACAGTCGAGGGTCATCGAGACCAGGGGAACGCCGGCTTGGTCGAGGAAGGACGTGAGCGTTGCGCCCAGCTCGCGACGGCCGCTGGCTTGCACCAGGGCGCGCACGAAGGAAGCGGTGTCAGTGGAGCTCCCGGCGGTTTCTTCGAGCCAGGAACGCACCGCCGGTCGAAAGACGTTGGGGCCGTATCCCTGGTCCACCATTTCCAAGATGGCCATCCCCTTGCCATACGTGATGCTGTCGTAGGCGTTTCGGATGTCGCTGTCGCCCTGAATGGGCTCTCGCACCGCACGCGCTGTGGCAAGACTGTCGGTGGACATGGCGGCGATCTTGCGCCCGGTGGCGTGGAGTGCATGACCACCGTTCGGCTCCCAGGCGGACAGAGCCAAGGCGCTGCCCCAGGTCGCAAAGCCTTCCTTCAGCCAGAGGTCGTTCCACCAGGCCGGTGTGACCAAGTTGCCAAACCACATGTGCACAAGCTCATGCGCATGTGTCTTCAGCATCTTCTGGCGCGCTGCCGGATCCACCGAGTCGTCGTCAGTGGGTCCCAGGAGCACCCGTGCCTCTCGATACGTGATCGCGGCCGCAAGCTCCGTCGCGCCGCTTGGCCAGGCAGGTGCGGCCACGATGTCGAGCTTCTCGTCTGGGAAGGGCAGTCCGAATGCGTCTTCCAGAATCGCGATGAGCGGCGGTGTGGACGCCAGTGTCACGCCGAGGTCCGCAGCGCGGCCGGGTCGTGCAAAGCCGCGGAGGGGAATGGGCTCTGAGCGCTGTGGGCTCGGTGGAATGACTGGACCGTCGACAGACTCGAAGGGCCCTACGGCGAGAGAGAGCAAGTAGGTGGGCAGTGGGTCGGTCTCGGCGAGGCGTACGGTCTCGAAGCCCTCGGCTGCCGGCTCACGAGACAGCTCGCGCCCGTTTCCAATGACCACATAGCCATCGGGGACGGTGAGCTTGACGCGGTAGGGGGCCTTGTAGCGGGGTTCATCGAACCCTGGCAGCGCGCGACGCGCTTGGATGGACTCGGACTTTGCCAGCGCAAAGGCGTTCCCGCGTTCCTCCACACGAAAGAGGCCAGACAAGTCGGTCGCGAACTGTCCGGTCCACTCGATGTGCAGGGTCTGCGTTCCCGCGGCGAGGGGCTCCGGAAAGGTGATGCGAGCGGTGCCGGTCTCCCCCTCAGGCGTCCAGGTGCCTGGGACGGGAGTGCCGCTGGGAGTACGGGCCTCAAGCATGCCGATGGCCAGATCGAGGCCATGCATCCAGATGGTGTCGGTGCTGCGGGCGAGCTCTACGTGTAGATCCGTCTCCCCCGAAAACCCGTCGGCTCGAGGGTCGATCGTCATCGAAAGATCCACCGCATTCAGGGTGAGCAGAGCCGGGAGTGGGCCGGTCGGTACGGTGTCGGTCGACGGTAGGTGGACGGGTTGCGAAGCCGGCTCGCAGCTTCCCAGCACAAGCAGAACGGGCAGGGTGCAGCGCATGAACTCTCCGGACAGTGCAGCAGACGGGGCGCTCAGGTGGCGGGAGGAGACTCTTCCTGCAGCGCGATCAGGAGATCCGCGAGATCTGGATCGTCCAAGACGCTGCGTGCTCGGTCCAATTGGGGATACATTGTGCGCTCGTCTGAGAAGGGCTCGACCCCACGCGCAGTCAGCCATGCGAGCGCAGTCCGGAGCGGCCCGCCGGGCTGGAGGGGGGCGCGGAATTCGATGGCAATTCGACCTGCCAGCAGCTCGATGCCCACGACCTTGCGAAGGTTTTCGACTACATCGGCAGCCTTGCGCGCGGCGATGGTGCCCATAGATACGTGATCTTCTGAGTTGGCGCAGGTGGGGATGGAGTCCACACTGGCGGGATGTGCCAGCACCTTGTTTTCACTCACCAAGGATGCTGCGGTGTACTGGGGAATCATGAATCCGCTGTTGAGGCCGCTGTCGTCGACGAGGAACGGCGGCAGTCCACGAGAGTGGTGCGCGTCGACCAGGTGGGCGATTCGCCGCTCCGAGATGCTCGCCACCTCGGCCATCGCAATGGTGAAGTAGTCCATGGCGATGGCGACGGGTTCACCATGGAAGTTGCCGCCACCGATCACACCTTGCCGGCAGGCGTCGATGCTGGCCTCAGGCGAGTCGTTTAGCCACGCGCGGTATTCTTCGGGACTGAGCAGGTCCCAGTCCTGGGCAGACAGCCCTTCGGGCTGTGGTGGGAAGAGCAAGGGGTTGTCGGTGGCGGAGTTGACTTCGACCACCACAATTTCGTGGACATGCTCAAGGGCTCGCCAAGCACAGCCAGCCACCTGGGGGTAGCAGCGAAATGAGTAGTCGTCCTGAACCAGCGGACTGGTGGGAACGGCCTTTCGAAGCTGGTTCTGCACCTCAACGAGCTGATCTTCGAGCTGTGCCGAGCCGTCGCCTCTCGGAAAGGTGGCCTGCGTGCAGGTCTGGATCAAGGCGGATGCGGCCTGACGGGCGCCCTGGAGATGTTGGTCAAGGTGCTGGATCTGGTGGACTGGAGACAGTGCACTCCACCGAATGATGACCGCGGGGTCGGCCACGCGCTGTCCGTGCGCATCCACCGTGGGGATCAACTCGTCGAGCTGTTCGGCGAGACGGCGGATGCCCCGATCGATCCAAGTGATGGATGCGGGCACTGACATTCCGCGCTTGCCCAGGTCGCGTCGAAGGCGGGTGAGCTTTGCGCGCGCCTTTGCGAGGTGCTGGCCTGCCCTCCGCACGTGCGCCGAGTTCAGGTAACAGTCGAGGATCTGGCTTCCTGTGCAATAGCCGATCACGCGCTCTGCGACGTCTCCTTGGAAGCGCTGCGGGCGAACTTGGTGGATGGGCGGTAGCCAGGCCCCGCGCACACCACGGTTGGCTTCGAGGGAGAGGGCCGCCGCCACCTCGGCCACGCGGAGGGTCATCCATGCATCGACCACGGCGAGACATGCGACCGCGGTCATCATCTGGGTGCCATTGTTGAGTGCCAGGCCTTCTTTGGCTTCGAGGCGCAGGGGACAGAATCCGTTGCCCTGCTCATCGACGAAGCCTGCCTCCTTCGCGCACTGGGCAAGCGCGTGGTCTGCAGCACCGGCGGAGAGGTCGGACCAGGCACTCTCGAACCAAGGACGGAGGGACACGAACTCTTCTCGACGGGCACGCCGGCGGATGGTGTTGGAAGTGGCCGGACGGCCATCTGGACCGCCGTAGACGCGAGCTTCCGGATCGCCCATCACCAGGAGTACCAAGTGCGAGAGTGGAGCGAGGTCGCCGGATGCCCCCACAGATCCCTGTTCGGGTACCAGCGGGTAGAGGCCAGAGTTCAAGAGATCGACCAAGGCTTGGAGCACCGCTGGTCGGACGCCAGAGTTTCCGCGGCACAAGGTGTTGATGCGCAGCAGGATGGCAGCACGAACTACATCTTCGTCGAATGGGTGGCCCACGCCGGCAGCATGGCTGCGAATGAGATTGTCTTGGAGCCGACGGGCCTGGTTGGGCGGAATCACGGTGTCTCGAAGGATCCCGAAGCCGGTGGTGAGGCCGTAGACTTTTTCGTTCTGCTCCACGAGAAAGTCCACCATCTGACGGCATCTCCCCACGCGGCGGATGCAGTCCGGGTGCAGCGTGACGAGGCGAAAATTGCGCGCGACGTCGGCCACCTGAGCCACCGTGAGGTCGCTTGGGCCTCCGAGGACAATGGGCGCTCCATCGGGGCCGCTGGGTCGGTGGTCTGGATGAAGGAGGTCTGGGAGGGGCAGGTTCATCGCAGGCTCCCTTCGGCGCAGTCCTGTAGCAGCTGGGCCTCGGCCGCGGCCAAGGAGAGAGCGCTCTGCGTCCGGGTGTCGAGATTCTTGAGACCCACCTCGTTGGAGCGGTCTTCGAGAGTGCCGAAAATCAAAGCGTATCGAGCACCCCGTCCACCGGCTCTGCTGGCCGCGCCCATCTGTGCGGCCAGGTCTCGCACCGTGTATCGCGCGGTCGGCAGCTCGCAGATCACCGAGAGACCCTTGGCACGCAGTCGATTCGCAGACTGGAAAGCCCGCCGAACAAATGCTGCATCCTGGATCACGACGTAGACGTGAGGCCGAGGACGGCGTGCTTTTTGCGACTGCAGTGCGGCGTCGAGTCGCTCCACGCCAAATGCGAATCCCACGCCCGTCAATGCCGAAGAGAGCTCTCTGGACAGGCGGGTCGGTACGTAGGGAACCCCCCGGCGCAGTGCGTCGGTGCGGGCGGCCCGGTCATACAACCACCGGTGCAGGTCGCTGTAGCGTCCACCGCCACAGACGTTGGAATACGCTGTGCCGGTCGAGCCGGTGTGGATCTCGAATGTGATGCCGGTGTAGTAGGCGATGCCGCGAGACGCGGCAGGAGTGACCACGAGCTGCAGCGGGCCATCCACCGTGGCCCGTAGGTCGCGAGACAGGTCATGAAAGCTTCCGAGGAGGCCATCGATTCGGTCGAGCAGTCCTTCGGGCGCCTGTTCGGAGAGCGCGGAGACGTACTCGCCCACCGCGGCAAAAAATCGCTCTGGTTCGCCTGCGGAGCGAGCCAGGTGTAGCAAGAGGTCGGCATGATCAGCCGACAGGCCGTGGCTGCAGGTCCATGTTTCTGCCAGCAGGCGCTCGTTGAGCAGAGGGAGCCTGCTGCGCCACTGGTCGAGGTCGAGGGCGCTCGGGTCGGCGAGCTCGGGCCACTCCCGTGCCAGCCGGGCTTGCACTGCTGGGGTGTCGGCGGTCTCACCCGGCTCGGCAAGCCAGTCCCGTACCCTCTGGGTGAGGGTCTGCTGGGCGCCCTCCAGGTAGCGAGAAAAGCCCATGTCTCCCAGAGCGGCCCGCGTGCGCATCCGTGCAGCCAGGACCAGACCGTTGGCAAGAGCCCGTCGAGCGCTGGGGGTCTTGGGGCTGATGAGCTCAAGCAGGGCGTGGAACAGCGAAGCATGCCCGAGGTGGAGCCGCCAGTCTGGGATCTGGAGCTGCCGTGCGGCGTCACAGGCCGCGGAGAGTACCTCCAGGTCGGCGGTGGGATGGGATGCACCGAGTAGCTCCACGCCTGCTTGTCGGAACTCGAGCAGGCGCAGGGGGCGGGGAGTGCGGGCGCGAAACACCGACCCGGCGTAGGACCACCGCGCCGGAAGCTCCCGCCGGAGGCCGTCACCGTTCCGCAGCCGCTGCACGAACATGCGTGCCAGAGGAGCGGTAAAGTCAGGGCGCAGTGCAGCATCGTGTGTGGTGAGCCCGTCGGAGAAGGCGTTGCTCGAGTCTGTGGGTGCGTCGGACGGGAACAGGCTGCTCGAGGGGAGGCGGGCCAACACGAGATGGTGGAAGAGGTCGGGACCGATGCGCGACGGGCTGTACAGGTCGCGGTATTCGAGCGTGGGAACATCCACACGACTGAAGCCGAACGCTGCAAAGCGCTCAAGCAGCCGCCGCTCGATTCGGTCGCGGCGTGCAGTCGACTCCGGCGAGAGGTCGCGGGTCCCGGCGGCGCGCGAGTAGGCGGCCGAAGCGAGGAGGTCCGAGGGGATGGTCTTCGATGCGTCGGGCTCTGCCAAGGGGCCCTCCAGGCGATGGGCGCGTTCTAACCGGGTGCGCGACAAGCGGATAGGTCGCGGCCGCGAGCGCAGGATACAGCGAGCCCATGCCGCAACTTGAGTCAAAAATTCTGGCCATGCTGACCGCCACAGGCGGGCTGGAAGGTGGGCTTACCGCTGCGGCGCTCGCCGAGTGTCTCTTCGCGACCGAGGGCCGCGTTCGCATGACCCTGCGTCGCCTGCTCGACCGAGGAGAGGTGCGGATTACCGGCGGGACGGGCGCGTCGACCCGGTACCTCACCATTGGTGTGCACGAGTCATCGTCCTCCTCCTCGAGCGGCCAGGACTTTGGATGGGGACGGACAGCATCCGCCGGCGCTTCTGGCGATTCCTCGGCGCTGCTCGCACAGCTGGCTCACCTGCGGGATGCCCTGGCGCAGCGAGAAGCCGAGCTGGTCCGTCTTCGTTCGGACAACAACGAGCTGCGCGCAGCGCTGCGCCGCAGGCCTGTCGTCGAGCCCTCGTCGGAGGATGGCCTGCATGCCCACATCGATGATCTTCTGCAGTTGTGCCACCCAGACCGTCATGACAACAGCGCACGGGCCAACGAGACGACCCGGTGGCTGCTGGCCCTGCGGAGGAGACGTCGCGAGGGGTGAGCCGCGTGCTGGGATGGCGCCGTTGGATGCTTAGGGGAGCATGTAGTCGGAGTTCCGCGACCAGTCTCCATCGTTGTAGTAGAAGAAGTACAGGGAGCCATTGGCGGTAGTGTTGATGATCTGGCGGGAGACCCGCTCGTCGATGGCCGGACAGCCCCACGACAGCCCGAGCATGCCGTACTCGGCTGCGGTCTCCGCGGTGGCATACTCCCAGGGGTGGACCACGATCGCTCGAGAGCGCACATTGTCGTTGTAGCCGGCCTCGAGTCCATCGAGCCGCATGGAGTAGCCGTAGCTGCCTGTGTAGATCTCTGCGGCCTTCATCATGCCCAGGCTGCTCTGGTGGCTTTCGGGGATGTTCGAGAACGCCTCGGCAACCCCCGGATCGCGTGCATTGGCCGAGTTTTCGCCGTGGGTGGTGTGAATGTGGAACAGCAGGTCGCCGGTGGCGAGATCGACGATCCACTCGCGCTCGAGCGACGAGTGCATCGAGAAGTCGGTCATGGCATACACGAAGGAGTCGGTGTCTCCGAGTCCCCAGGCGATGTCGAAGGCTTGTAGGGCCGCCTCGGCGAATGCGCTGCGTGCGGTCGGCAGGGTGGACTGGGAGGTGTGACCGAGCGTGATGGTGTACCCGCCGTCACTTTCCGCGCCACTGCTGGCCACCCAGGTATCGGCCACCACGTAGTAGCGGCCGGCGGGGAGCCATGCGCCCGAGCGCCAGTGGCCGCGATCGAAGCAGTCATCCGGGTCGAGCGAGCCGAGGATGTGCACATCAATGTCGGCTCCGGAATCCATGTCGGGCAGGTCGACCGCGAGGAAGCCATCTTCAGCCAGATCGACTCGATACACCACCTCGGGACCGGACTCGTTGGTGGATGGTGCACAGGCGTAGCTGTTGAAATCGTCGCGGGCTGCGCGAGTGGTGGTGTTGGTCTCTTCGAAGGGGAAGGACTCGACGCACACCATATCGGCGGGG
>CAJWOS010000199.1 GCA_913044235.1 uncultured Pseudomonadota bacterium | reverse complement strand
CCCCGAGGTATCGGACTCAAGCACGAGTGTGTCGATTCCATAGCCGAACACAAAGCCCAAAAAGACGCCTTCGTCGGCGTCGTCCCCCGCGACCGAGACCGAGGTACGGTACAGCACGGTGCCCCCAACCGACCCCTCCATTGTGATGGAGCTGTCCACGTCGAGCGCAACCAGCGATACGGCATGCTGGACTTCTTCAAAGGTGATGGTGACGGTACTCGCAGACAGCTCGGCACCCAGGTTGCCGACCGGCGCAGCTCCATCCACGTCGTCGGTGACTTCGATCGAGCCATCGAAGGTCACCCCGAGCGAGGTGTACTGGCTGTCGACCAGGTCTCCGCCAGAAAGATCCTCGAAGTCGATCTTCTCGGGTGTCATGTCGGCATCGGCCGCCCAGACCGTGCGGCTGGAGTAGACACCCGACGAGCCACCATCCACCGTTCCGTCGCAGTCGTCGTCGATGCCATTCGTGAGGTCTTCGGTCGCGCCCGGGTAGATGGATGCATCGCCGTCGTTGCAGTCTCCGTCGTCGTCGGAGTAGCCGTCGCCATCTCGATCGGTGCCTGCCGACCACCCGATCTTGAGGTCGTCAAACCCCCAGCCATCGCTGGCGTCTGCCGACAGGATCAGCTGGTCGATGGGAGTGGCAAAGGTGAGTCCCACGAAGGCACCCTCCGCGCGATCAGGAGCGGTGATGTCCACCAGCTCGGCGTCGATGACTGCCGTGCCGTCGTACTCGGCGGCAAAGTTGAACCCACCGCCCGGGTCGAGAAGCTGGAACGATAGCGCGTCGACTGCTTCGTCAAACACAAACAGCAGCTCGTTGTCTGTGCCATTCCCCACGACCTCCGCCGCGAGCGACCCAACCGATCCGCTCCCGTAGACCGACTCGGCAGCGGTGAGCCGCCAGCTCGGGATCATTCGGACCCCGGTTCCGCTGTAGGCCAAGGAGAGGTCATCCCCGACGGTCGCATCTTCAAAGTCTACCAGGTCGGTGTCGTCGTCTGGGTCCGCGCCCAGCTCCTGGCCGAGGTCCCACGACCACTCGTCGGCATCAAAGCGAACCAGCACGATGTCGTCGACCCAGACATCGCAGTCGTCGTCGATTCCGTTGGCGGTGTCTTCGGTGGCAACGGGCGAGACCGCGGCATCGCTGTCGTCGCAGTCGTTGCCGCCCACGGAAGCCGCTACGAAGCCGTCGGAGTCGGCATCCACAAAGTCTTCTTCCACCGAAAAGCGCCACACCACACCGGCCGATGACGCAGCACTGCTGGAGGCCAGAGGCGCAGAAAACAGGACCTCATCGGCGCCATCGCCGTCACTATCGGCCGATGCCACCACCGCGGTCCCAGCCCCAGCCCCAGCCTCCGCGCCTGTGACCCGAAGATCAGCATCTTCGAGGTCGCCACCCGAAGAGACCGGCCCGAGGAAGACCGAGATCAGTCCCGCCGATGGCACCCCCGACGCATCATAGCCGGATGCCCCCACAATGAGGTCATTTGAACCGTCATCGTCGATGTCGGCGACCGCGATGGCCGACCCGGTGTAGTCGCCGGAAGTCACCCCCGTGATCACAAAGTCCGCGTCGCTCGCATGGTCGAGGGCTCCGGAGAGCGCTCCCAGGTCTGAGAAGACGGCCGCTGCACCAACCGGGATGGTGCCATCAGCCGGTGCGCCCACGAGCAGATCGTCGAAACCATCGTCATCGACATCGCCCACCGCCAGCCCCCGACCGACTTCCGCATCGGGGGTGCTTCCGTCGACCGTAAACACCGCGTCGACCGAGACATCCAACACGCCCGAGAGTGAACCCCCGAGCAGCCCAAACACCCGACCGGCGTTGCTCGTGCCGCTGGATGGCTCCGCATAGGGTGCCGCCATCAGCAGGTCGTCGACGAGGTCTCCGTCGATGTCAGCAACGGCCAGAGTCGCGCCAAAATGGTCGCCAGCAAAGGTGCCCGGAATGACCGCATGCGCGCTGTCGAGCGACTGGGCGCCGCTCGACAGCAGCGTGGCCGATCCCAGCCAGATGTAGGTCGCGCCCGAGTTGGTGTCGCTGCCGTCGTCTTCCTCGGCACCGACGGCCAGGTCGACATAGCCATCGCCATCAAAGTCGCCGGCAGCCACCGCGCTGCCTGCCCTGGGCGAGGTCCACGCCGCGGACGACGTGCTGCCGGAATAGGCCACGGTGGGGCCGCTCAACTGCAAGCCAGCGTCGCTGCTGGCCGTGACCTGACCGGCGAGCTCGGCAGCTTCCACCGCCACAACGAGCCCGTGGCTGGTGCCGGCCGTGTCGTCTTGCGGCGCACCGGCAAGGAGATCATCGAGCCCGTCGCCATCGAGGTCGACCAACGAGACCGCACTACCCAGGGAACTCCCGCTGGTGCCCTCGACCATCGCCGATGCAGAGGTGAGCTCGCCGCCCCAGACTCCGGCGCTGCCCGCGACGATGAAGACGGTGTCTTGATCCGGATTGCCAATTGCGACGTCCCCGAGGCTATCCCCGTTGAACTCGCCAGCGCCTAGAGAGCGACCGACCAGCTGTGCCGCCTCCGTGCCTTCCCAGGGAGTACCGAGGGCCCCTGTGCTGCGGGTGAACGCCGTGGGCCGACCGGAAAAAGGACCAATCCATGCCGCCGATGCGTCGAGCAGTCCTCCGGTGCAGGACCAGGCCACACCCGTCGCCGCATTTGCCTGGGCACCCACATATGCGGAGGCTCCACCGTCGACTGCAGCGTCACCGAACGCAATATCGTCGAGCACCACGACCATGTCGTCTTGCCCCTCGAGCAGCCAGACCTGCACCGTTCCGTCGCCGCCAGCCGTACCGTGTGCTCCCGACCACTGCGCCACCCAGGTCCGCCGTGGGTATCGGCCAAATGTGGCGACCGTGACGGCATCTGCGGCCCAGTCATCCCAGAGGGCCGCGAGGCCCGACCATGCGCCGGTACCATCTCCGGGACACGATGCGGTGGTGGTCGCACCGTCGAAGAACAAGACACCTTCATTCGACAGGGTCACCTCATCGTAGGTGGAGCCGTACCATTCCACTGAAAACGGCAACGAGACCGTGCTTTGCCCGTCATCCGCGAGGCCCAGCGATGCGACCGCAGACAAGTCGAATGTGCCTGTGGGCGGCCCAGCGCTCTCGCTGGAGTCGGTCAGAATGACACCATTGGCATCGGGCCCGGCTGTGATCCCAAAAAGGACCGGTCCGAGGGCAATCAAAAGCAGACGGGAGGGTCGAGCACGCATGCCCTACCCTACCCTTGATTGTTGCAGTGGCGATCACCGTTTGACCAACCCCGTGCAGCATGCATCACCCTCCCCGCATCACACGAGGAGCCAAAGCATCAGCCAGCCGCCGATTCGACACGCCGGAGCCGACGCTTCGCCGCTCGACGTGAGGCTTCGAGGTCCAGCCGCGGAGCCCAGCGAAAGTCTCTCTCTCCTGAGATCCGAAGGACCTCTTCTGCGTAGACCCGGCCTTCCGGTCCCATCAACATGACCTCCCGCGGTCCGGCAAACAGTTCGAGGGTGCGCGTGGCACCACTCGCGAGCCAGCCGTACCGCACGCCGTCGATCTGAATCATCGCTCCTCGCGGAGAGTCGTTGACGATCGACAGACGCGTGCGCTCGGCGTCCAGCACCATCTGGCCACCGCGACGCTCGGTCACCTCGACCGTTCGCTCGACCACTTCCAGACCGTCGGCCATCACCACGAATTCGTGGGTGCCGATCGGCACGGGAAACAGCGCAACAGCGTCTGCAGCGACCCGACCGACCCGATCCTCATCAAGGTACACCTCCAGTCTCTCCTCGCCCACGTTCTGGACACGCAGCAACGCAGACTCGACCGTCGACAGATCCACGGTTGCGGTGCGACCGGGTGCCACGCTGATCTGATCGCGGAACAGAGGCGCTCCCCGCTCGAACCAGATTCCCGCCGATCTCACCGACACCTCACCGGGTGTGACCGAGAGGTCGAGCTCCCCGCCCGCATCGATCGTCTCTTCGTACATCTGTCCCCGACGGTCCACCACAACCACAGACTGGTCGACTTCACTGTCGTTGATCAGGTGCACAGTGCCTGAGCCCGCCTTCAGTCGTACCCGAGCGCGTTCCCGGCGCTCGACCAGGACTCTCTTCGCCAGCACAAGGCTGCCCTCCTCGTCGAGCAGCGTGACCCGGTGGCGACCAACTTCTGCGGGAAAGGCCGCCCGCGCACCACCGGGAAGGATTCCCGCGAGCGATCCATCGATGTGCACTTCGACGGTCTCGGCACGGTCGTTTTGTACAGAAATGTTCCGAACCTTCTTCGCAAATCGACCGGGACCAGCCAGGGCAGCAGAAGAGGTCCATGCTGCAGCCAGCAAGACGGGGACAGCGACAAACTTGGCGGACGTGTGGCTCATTGTGGGCTCCTTCGAGTCAACAGACTGCGCTTCATGCGCACTGGACCGACGCCCATCCCAACGAACTATTCGTACAAAAAGGGCTTCTGACATCTCTCACGAAATTGCACGCCGAACCGGGAATGCTCCGCCCTCGGTTGCTGACGGTCTGGTAGGGTCCGCGCTCCGTCACCCGGAGACGCCCTCATGCGCAGCTTGCTCGCAGTCTCACGCGGAATCGACCGCCTCTCCTCCCTGGTAGGCCACACCACAGCCTGGCTCGCAGCGCTCATGATCTTCATCGGCGCCGCAAACGCGATCCTTCGCTACCTCTCCCGCGACCTCGGCATCCTCGTGGGCGGCAACGCTGCTTTGGAAGCCCAGTGGTACCTGTTCAGCTTGATGTTTCTGCTCGGTGCCGCCTGGACCCTCGAAAGAGACGCCCACGTTCGGGTCGATGTGCTCTATGGCCGGCTGAGTCCGCGGAACCGAACGATCGTGGACCTGCTCGGAGCGCTGCTTTTTCTGTTGCCCTTTTGTGTGTTCGCACTCACCGTCAGCGGCCCCACGGTCTGGAACTCCTGGGAGGTCCGCGAGATGTCGCAGGATCCTGGCGGTCTACCCCGGTACCCTATCAAGGCGGTCATCTTGGTCGGGTTTGTGTTGCTCGGACTCCAAGGCATCAGCGAAGTCATCAAGTCGGTCGCCCGTCTCGTAGGCCAACTACCATTTCCCGGTGACTCCACCGCCGAGGAGGACACCCCATGAACCCGGACCTCCTCGGCCCGCTGATGTTCGTGGTGGCCTTCCTGCTGATCTTCACCGGCTATCCGGTCGCTTTTTCGCTTGGGGGAACCGCGCTGGTCTTCGCCGGTATCGGCGTCTCGATGGGTATCTTCGAGTGGTCGCTGATGAACGCGTTGCCCGAGCGCATCTTCGGCATCATGTCGAACCAGGTCCTGCTCGCCGTTCCCTTTTTCGTGTTCATGGGCAAGGTTCTCGAAGAGTCACGGCTTGCTGAAGACCTGCTCACCACCATCGGAGCCTTGTTCGGACGGGTCCGTGGTGGCCTCGCCCTCGCGGTGGTTTTCGTGGGCGCGTTGCTCGCAGCCGCGACCGGAGTTGTGGGAGCCTCCGTCGTAGCAATGGGCTCGATCTCCCTGCCCGTGATGCTCCGGCATGGCTACTCCAAGACGCTCTCTGCGGGGGTCATCACCGCGAGCGGAACGCTGGGTCAGATCATCCCGCCGAGCGTCGTACTGGTGGTCCTCGCCGACCAAATGGGAGTGAGCATCGGCGACCTCTTTCGCGGTGCTTTGGTGCCCGGACTGATGCTCGCCGGCATGTATGGCCTCTACGTGGCCGGGGTCGCGCTGGTGTCTCCCACTGCTGCCCCTGCCCTGCCCGAGTCCGAGCGGCCGGCCGACTGGTCCGCCCTTTTTCGCCGCGTGGTACTGGTCATGCTTCCGCCACTGGCCCTCATCGTGATCGTGTTGGGCAGCATTTTCTTCGGCGTGGCCACGCCCACCGATGCGGGAGCGCTGGGTGCGGTTGGGGCCATGGTGTTGGCGGCGATGCGAGGGCGGATGTCAACGAAGACCCTTCGAAAGACCGCCCGCGACACCACAAAGCTCACCGCCATGGTGGTGTTTCTCCTCGTGGGCTCCACCGCTTTTGCGCTGGTCTTCCGCGGTCTGTACGGCGACCTGTGGATTGAAGATCTCCTGACCAACCTTCCAGGGGGCAAGCTTGGCCTACTGGTAGTGGCCAACCTCGCGATCTTCCTGCTGGGATTCTTCATCGACTTCTTCGAGATCGCATTCATCATCCTTCCACTGCTGGTGCCGGCGGCGCGCCTGTTGGGAATCGACCTCGTGTGGTTCGGCGTCATGATCGGTATGAACCTTCAGACCAGCTTTCTCACCCCACCCTTCGGCTTCTCCTTGTTCTACCTGCGGGGCGTCGCCCCCAAAGAAGTCACCACTGGCGACATCTACCGTGGCGCGATTCCATTCATCGCAATCCAGGCCGTGGGACTCCTGCTGATCATTCTGTTTCCCGGCCTGGTCACTTGGGGCCAGTGAAGCGGCCGGTCAGCCCTTCGAGTAGGCGAATCGACCGTAGGCGAGCTCCGCTCGACCGAACCAGTCGAAGGAAGCGTCTCGAAACTTGGTCCACTCTCGATACACCTTCGCGTATTCCGGGTCGGCCGCCGCCTCTTCTGCCAGAAGCTGTGCTGCCGCCGCTTTTGCTGCCATCATCACGTCGTCGGTAAACGGACGCAAGGTGACCCCCTCAGCCAGAATCCGCTGCAAGGCCGGCGGGTTGAGCGCATCGTACTTTGCCTGCATGGAAAGCCCCGCCTGTGCGGCCGCAGTGGCGAGAATCTCTCGGTACTCAGCGGGCAAGTCATCCCAGGCCTTCTTCCCCACGTAGATCGACATCGACGCCCCCGGCTCCCACCACCCCGGGTAGTAGTAATTCTTCGCCGCTTTGTGAAAGCCGAGCTTTTCATCGTCGTACGGGCCCACCCACTCGGTGGCATCAATCGCCCCCCGCTCCAACGCGGGGTAAATGTCGCCTCCCGCAATATTCTGGACACTGACGCCCAACGAAGCCATCACTTTGCCGCCCATGCCAGGAATGCGCATGCGGAGCCCAGACAATCCAGCGAGGTCGGGCACTTCGTTCTTGAACCACCCGCCCATCTGCACCCCGGTGTTGCCGGAGATGAGCGTCTTGATGCCAAAGTCGGCGAACAAGCCGTCGATCAATGCACGACCACCCGACTGCTCCAGCCAGGCGATCTGCTGCCGCGAGGACAGCCCAAACGGCACACACGTATCGAACGCGAGGGCCGGTTTCTTGCCGATGTAGTAGTAGCTGCAGGTCTGGCCAGCCTGGACGGTGGCGTTCTGCACGGCATCCATCACCTGCAGGCCCGGAACCAGCTCCCCTGCCGGATACACCCGAATGTCGAAGTTCCCGCCCGTCATGGCTTTGACACGGGCCGCGAGCTCCTCGGCACCGCCGAAAATCGTGTCGAGCGATCGGGGGAAGCTCGACGCCAGACGCCAACGCACGCGCCGGCCCGTAGAGACCGCCGGCGCCCCACCCTCAGCACTCGGCTCCGTGGAGCCACAGCCTGCGGCGCCCACCACAGCCCCCACAGCCACACCCGAAACCACCGATCCTGCGCGGCGGAAGAGCGCGCGCCGACTGGACGAATCGGGCACGGCGGAGGTGTTGTCGTTGGAGGGCTTCGACAGCGGAAAAACGACGGGATCTTTGGACATGGCTGCTCCAGGCCAGCGGCGAGTGGCGAAGCGTACACCATCGCAACGAAGCTGTGGACCACGCGCCGAATGACGCCAGATCGACATCGTGCGCGCCCCCCATGCCTTCCCCGCTGGGGCTCCCAGAAGCAGCATGGCCGCTCGCGGAACACCATCGGCAAAAGAAAACGCCTCGACGGCAGGACCATCGAGGCGTGGAGTGGCTAGGGGCGGACTTGAACCGCCGACACTACGGGTATGAACCGTATGCTCTGACCAACTGAGCTACCCAGCCGGAACGCCCCCCCAGTTACTGGTTCCGCCTGCAACCTGCAAGCCAAAAAAGTGCCGGGCACTCACCCGACCCAGAGAGCCATGGTGGCTCCCGCCACGAATGCGCAGCCGAAGACAAGGGCAGTGAGCGGCCAACGAGCGCCGATGATCATCGCCATCAAGCGCTCCTCGTCGGCTTCTGACAAGCGCCCCTGGTCGAGGAGATCCCCCTGTCCCACCAACAGAGCAAGCACCCCGAGCGCGGCATCCGGCCGAGCATGAGAAATGAATGCTGCAGCCGCGCAGATCGCGGCCGCCACGATGCCCACGGATGCCAGCACTGCTCCCATCAGTCTTGATCGGACAGTGCTTCGAGCTCTTTCTGCACACGCGCGATGTGGCGACCAACGTCTTCGGTGTGCGCAGACTCTGGCCAGCTCGCACGCAGGCCCGAGAGCTCCTGCTGAATCGCCAGGAGCCCCGCGCGACGCGCCGCCGTGTCAGTCTCGGAGCGGAGATCCAGAAAACGACGGGCAAGAGCCTCTTTCTCCGCAAACACGAATGTGTCCCGGGCCTTGCTCCACGAGTCGGCGACGTCGTCCCAGCAGGGCAGGTCCCGGCAAGCTTCCAGCACCTCCATCGCCTTTTCCGGCTTCTTTGCCTCGAGGTGACGAACTGCATCCGCGAGCAGGAGGTTCACGTTCGGCCCTTGCTCGGGAGCCGCTGCCACAGCTTCCCCTTCACCATCGGCCTCGCCTTCGAGGACCATCGGCTCAAGGAGATTGACCTCGCGAGGGATGTCGACCTGCGCGATGGGCTCGGGGCCAGCCAGCTCCTCGGAGTCGACCACTCCGGCGCCCCCAAAGCCACTTCCAAGTGTACGAGTCTGGACCGATGCGCCCTCCGGTGCGGCTCGCTTTTCCACTTCCAGCACCGCTTCGAGGTAGGCAAGCACGACGTGCTGTGCCTGGGGATCG
This sequence comes from uncultured Pseudomonadota bacterium, assembly GCA_913044235.1. GTDB lineage: Bacteria > Myxococcota_A > UBA796 > UBA796 > UBA2385 > CAJWOS01. Next base: position 2,823 of record CAJWOS010000199.1, on the reverse strand, counting down.
GCGTCTCGCATGCTCTGCGCAAGCGTCCATGCCGCCTCAAGTCGATCGCGGCTGTCCACCTCGACAGACTGATCCACCATGACTGCCAGCCGACGCTCGACGGGTCCGAAGTCCACGGGCCGAACCGCCATTTGTGCCGCCTGCGATGGCGCGCTCACGTCTTGTTCACCATAGCGGATCACGCAATTCGTAAGTCCCAGCCCCATGGTCCACCAAAGCACGCTGTGCGCGAGTCTCCTTCCGACGGTCATGGGTTCTCCTCAGGCGCGATGAATGGATCGATGTCTTCGTCGGGAGTGTCTATCGGCTCAGGCGCGTCGTCCTGTTCTGCGCCCATCCGCACCGGGAGCGGTCGAGAAACGGCTTCCACCCCGTCTTCAGGGACAAGGGTGAGCCTTCGCGCAACATCCAGTGTGCCATCTGCAAGAACGCCAGCCCCCCACACCACGGTGAAGCGGTCTGCGTCCTCCACGCTGATGGACTCTACCGGCTCCCAGATCCCGGTGCCGTCGGCCCGGAGCGCAACGCGCGAAAAGCCACCTTCGACTCGCAGCTCGGCACTCTGCCCTGGCTCCGCCTTTCCGAGGAGGCCATGCGACCCGAGCCCGGCCGCTGTGTGCATCCAGCCCGGCAAAGCACCACTCGAGCCCGCAATCCGCACCCCACCCCGGCTCATCGGCTTGTTGTCGTCAAAACCCACGTACGACGCCAGCGTGTACCCGTCAGCCCAGGACCACCCCTCCACCCCCGAGCGCGGCACAAACCCACAGAAGGCTGCATTTCGGAAGCTGTTGGTGGTGCCGGTCTTTCCGGTCAACGGAACAGTCTGGCCATCGGTCCGGGCCACCGAGAGGGCCCGTCGTCCGGTGCCCCAGCGGACCACATTGCGCAGTATCGCTCCGGTCATTCGGCCCACAGTGGGGTCCCCCACGAGCCGGGGCCGAGGCGCGGCCTTCCACAGAACATTCCCGTCGCGATCTCGAATCTCCTCCACCAGAAGGGTTCCATGGTCAGACGGCGGCGTGCGCTGGCGCCCCCCGTCGGGCATTTCCACCGCTCCGGGAAACGACCACTGCTGGCCCGTGGCGATCCCCTGAATCATCAGAGCGGCCTCCTCGAGGCTGATCTCCGCGGCCCCAAGGGGCAGGGACATCACCGGCGGTAGGTCGGAGCGCACGCCATAGGCCGCTGCCCGCATGGCGAGGTGCCGCAGGGCCACGAGCGTGCGAAAGTCGGGATGGTGGCGAAGAACCTCGAAATCGTAGGGGTCTTGCCCTTCCAGCACGGCAGTCCGACGCTGTCGGGTGCGTTGAATGGATGCAAAGAGCCGATACGGCAGTCGACCATCGAGAACCAGTTCGTCGAGGTTCGGAATCCGTGGCGCATCGACGGCACTCAGCCGCTCCAAGAGGATGGCGTCCACTGGAGCCCAGCCTTCCTCGCCCATCCCACAGGCGAGCTCTGCGCGCCCTTCGGTACTGAATCGGTAGGACAGCGCCGAGAAGGAGTCGGGCGACGGCCCAAGAGCGACGGAGTCCAACTCATCGCCCACGGCCGGTGCACCGGCGGCCGCTGAGGGACGAACTCGTGCATCGGCGACAAACCTTGTGAGCGCGCGAACCTGCTCCGCACATGCGGGAGCGAGCTCGGCAAACCGCTGCGCATTGAACTCCAGCGCGCGCATCTTGACGGCGCGTCGGGAATCACCGGCCCCAATTTCACTGGCCGCACGAGCTGTACCGTACCCGTGATGCAACGCCTGGACCTCCAACCGGAGTGGATCATCCCAGGCAAGCTCCGAGAGGACCTCAAGCTTGGCCGCATTGAAGGCCACCCGGTCGAGGACTCCGGCCGTCGACAACACCCCGTACTCGTCCCGCACGCGACGAATCCACACATCCCGGTCGTCCTCGACCGCCTCGGGCGTGAGTCCCGCGTTGTGCGCCACAGCGCGAAACGTCTCCGCGTCGGTGTGATCGAGCAGGTGGTGCAAGAGCCAGATGCTGGCGATATTTTCACTCATCGTGCCCGCCTGATCGAGCGACACGAAGGGCTGGGGGTTGTGGTCCGGACGGGGGTAGTACCACGTGCCCTCGAAGTAGAAAGCACCGGTGCGATTGTCGAGCAGATCTGTGGGGGTCCACCCGAGGTGCATGGCGGTCGCGTAGACCAGGATCTTCCAGGTGCTGCCCAGCTGCCGCCGCGCATCGACCACCCGGTTGAAGTTCCGATTGTTGTTGCCGCCCACCATCGCCCGGATGGAACTCTCCTCGAGCACCACCAGTCCCCCCTGAAGCTTGGGCCGGAGCTCGAGGTCGCAGGTGGCCCCCTCCCGCACACTCACCCAAGTGAGGGTTCCGGGCGGCAGCGCTGCAAAGATGGCACTGACATCTTTTTTGTCGCCCGCGCGCCGTCGCCGCTTCGTGCGAGCGCCTGCCAGCACCTTGGCCATGCGGTCGATGCCCGACCGATCCACGGTGCACGCACGTCCTCCCAGGTCGAGGGAGAGCGTTCGCCGATTGGCATCAGACCCTGTCACCCGTGCCAAGGAGAACGAGTGCTCAGTCAGCGGCTCATCCGGCGTGACGGGCGGCGCGGCGTTGGACGACACGACGAGCGCCTCGGCACCCACCCCTTCCAGGAGTGGCCCGATCTCGGTGAGGTGATGCCACACGCTGTAGGTCGCCTCAAGCTGTGCATTCACGTCGAGCGACGTGACCACCTGTACGCCCGCTGTGGAGGGGTTGTCGATGCCGAGCGCAGCAAACACCTCGGGGAAAGGAGCCTGCTCGAGCCGATTCGCCACCTCGTCGAGCAGCACAC
>CAJWOS010000198.1 GCA_913044235.1 uncultured Pseudomonadota bacterium | reverse complement strand
CCATAGCGACCGAAGGTCCAAGATTCGTCGGCCATCCACGAGACGGGTGCGCGGGAGATGCCGGCGAGATCAGAGCCATGCCGGAGGAGGGCGAACACCGCCGGGCTGCATGCCGTCAGGCACACACCGGTGGCCAGTCCGAGCGCACGCCAGTGGCGGCGCAAGCCACGAATGGCGGACGGCAGGATTCCGAGTGCCACGAAGAGGGCCGAATACCAGTACACCAGCGCGGCGCCGGCGGTGTACAGTCCGGTGCGAACGGCCGCTGTGCGGTTGGTTTCCCTGCTTGTGAGCTGAACCAGCCCTACGAAGGCCAGCCCGATGAACGGCAGGAACGCCTGGCTGAGGCGGCCACCTGTGACTTCAAGGGTGACCATCGTGCTGCTCTGCAGCAGCAGGCCGGCACCGACGGCCGGCCAGCGTCGCGCACCCAGCTGACGAGCCATGGCCATGCCTGTCCATCCCGCGAGTGCCAGGACTGCCAGACCACACAGGTTGTAGCCACGCGTGGGCCCGACCACGGGCACGAGCCAGCCCAGCAGCACAGCGTCTAGCAGGTTGTACTGGGCCACCGGATCAAGGCCAACTGGAAAGAGATTGTATGATGCGACTGTGGGGTCGAGACCGCTTGCGATCGCTTTCCATGTCCACCAGTAGGTCCACAGGGTCCCGGTCCAGTCGGGCTCGTCGGCGCCGCCCAGAATGACGGCGACCGTGCTGAAGAAGGCGTTTCGTGTCTGCAGGAGGGCAAACGCGACGAAGATCAGCGCACAGGCGAGGGGAGCGATTCTGGCTCGCAGCCCTGGACTCACAGCAGGCTGCGAGGGTCGACGTCAACAATCACCCGCACGCCCTTGCGTCCACTTGCCATCAATGTGGAGCGGTGGGTGCGCAGCCACGCGCGGATTGCCCGCGGATCATGTCCTCGGAGGATGATCTGGAAGCGCCATCGACCGACCAGTCGGGACATGGGGGCTGCTGTGGGCCCGAGGACCTGTTGAATACCCTTGCCGGGACCGACGAGTCCCCGAAGCTGGGCGGCGCGGTCGCGGGCAGCGTCCCATGCGGTCTGGCGCTTCGCACCTTCGACTCGAAGCAGGACCAGGCGGGTGGATGGAGGCTGGCCGAGGATCTGCCTTTGTCGTGCTTCCTCGCGAAAGAAGGCGTCGAGATCCGTGCCGGGTTCCCGCTGGAGCTCGCGGAACACGAAGTGTTCGGGCTGTCGGGTCTGGACAATGACCCGCCCGGCATTGGCTCCACGACCTGCCCGGCCGGCGAGCTGCGTGACGAGAGAAAAGGTGCGCTCTGCGCTGCGGAAGTCCGGCAGGGAGAGAATGTTGTCCACACCCACCACACCGGCGAGCTGCACGTTCGGGAAATCATGGCCTTTCGCCACGAGCTGGGTGCCCACGAGCACGCGGGTCGCCCCGCTGCGAAAGGTCTCGAGAATCCGTGCGTGAGCCCCCTTGACCGCCGTGGTGTCGGCATCCATTCGTCCAATTGCCACACCGGGCAAGCTCTCTTCGAGGGCCTCGACCACCCGTTCTGTACCGAACCCGAGCTCGGCGAAGGTGTCGCCACAGGTCTGGCAGCGCGGGTCATAGGGGCGATGGAACCCGCAATAGTGGCAAGCCACTCGCCCCCGCTTCTTGTGCAACACCATGCCGATGCCGCAGGATGGGCACGTGTAGTGGGCGCCGCATCCGGGGCATTCCACCACCGGTGCAAATCCCCGCCGATTGAACAAGACGATGGCCTGACCACCGGATGACAGGGTGTCGGTGAGGGCGCTCGAGAGGATGGGAGACAGCACCTGTTGTGCTGGTTGGCCCCGCAGGTCGACCAGCTCGACGGTGGGCACCGCCCGTGGCGTGGCCCGTCGCGGCATCTCCACTCTGCGGTAGCGCCCGTGGAGGGCGTTGGCCCAGGTCTCCAAGCTTGGTGTGGCCGATCCCAGGACCACCGGGCAGTGACTCAGGTGACCACGAACCACGGCCAAGTCGCGCGCGTGGTACCGCACGCCATCGTCTTGTTTGTAGGAGTCGTCATGCTCCTCATCCACGATCACCAAGCCCAGATCCTGGAAGGGCGCGAACAAGGCTGATCGAGCGCCCACCGCAACGGTGGCATCGCCAGCACGAATGCGTCTCCACTCTCGGAGTCGCTCCCCTGCGGCGAGTCCTGAGTGCAGTACGGCCACTTTTTGGCCGAATCGGGATCGGAAGCGACCGAGCAATTGCGGCGTGAGGGCAATCTCGGGCACCAGCACCAGCACCTGTCGTCCACCATCGAGCACCCTTCGGGCGGCCTGGAGATACACCTCGGTCTTGCCCGATCCGGTGACGCCATGAATCAGGACCGCACCTTTGTCGGTCTCGGCGATGGCATCGAGTGCAGCCTGTTGGTCGGGGTTTGGGTTCGGAGGCGCACCGGTGGAGTCGGCCAGCCCCAGATCGTCCACCGCGCGTCGGTCCTCTTCTTCGACAAGCTCTACGAGGTTGCGAGCGGCCAGTCGATGAATGGCGGACCGGGCGCTGGCACCAACGCGGTCGACGAGATCGTGGACTGGAGCTGCCCCACCGGCTTCCACCAGTGCGGCCAGCACTGCCCGCATCCGAACGCCGCGGGTCAGCAGCGAAACGTCATCGGCAGAGACCGTCAGCCGCGCGACCTGCTTCATGCCCTTTGGGCCTCCGCTGTCCCGCTGCTCCGTCATCACGAGGCGGTCTCGCACGAGAGCGTCCAGCGCGCGAGAGATGGCTTGGGGTTCCGCCTCGGTTCGGAGGCCTCGCTCGATGCCGGTGCGGGTACGACCCGATCGGGCGACGACCTCGCGCAAGACCGACATGCGGAGGGTGTCGTCCATGCCGCCTGCCGCAACCGCTTCAACGCCCGCTTCACTCGACAAGTACACGCGACGGCTGCCGCCACGGTACGAGGAGGGCAGAGCCGTCGCGATGACCTCGCCCAGTCCCGAGAGGTAGTACTCCGACGCCCAGCGGCACAGGGCGAGCTGGTTGGGACCGATGGCTGGCTTCGGGTCCAGAAGGCGCGCGATGTCCTTCATTCGTGCAGCGGGCACATCTGTGTGGTCGAGCAGGCCGACCACATAGCCGGTCACCCGGCGGCGTCCGAAGGGTACCAGCACCGCGTGGCCAACCACGAGGCTCATGCCCGGTGGGATCCGATACGTGAAGGGCTGGTCGACCGGAGCGGCCACCGCGACTTCCGCAAAGCCTGGGGTCGTCGGTGCGCTCATGAGAGTTGGGTGGTCCAGCGCTGGAGGAGATCGTGGTGCGCAAAGTGGGTGCTTGCAGCCTGCCAGCCCGCCACGGTCCCCGCATCGAATCGGCGGCCTGCAAATCGAAACGCGAGGAGTCCATCCGCTTCGGTCAGATTGCAGAGAGCATCGGTCAGCTGAACCTCTCCATCCACGCCGGGGCGGGTGTGAGCGAGGGCATCGAAGATGCTTCCGGGCAAGACATACCGGCCCACGATGGCGGTCGTGGATGGGGCCGTGCTGGGGTTGGGTTTTTCCACCAGCTTTCGGACCCGCATGCATTGCTGGTTTTGCCAGGAGCCGGCGCAAACCCCGTAGCGGGCTGTGTCGGCACGCGGCACATTCATCACGGCAACCACACCCTTCCCAGGGGAGAGGCCCGCGTGCACCTCGAGCATCTGTGCGAGGACCGGCTGTGGATGGTCAATCAGGTCGTCTGCGAGAATCACGGCAAAGGGAGCGTCGCCGATGACCGGCTGGGCAGCAAGAACAGCGCTGCCGAGTCCACGACTGTCGGGCTGCATCACCGAGATCACCTCCACCTTGGACCAAATGTGGTCGAGGCCATCGAAGGCATGGGGCGGCGCTTGACTTCGAAGGTCGGCGAGCTCAGGCGAAAAGTGGTCTGCAAGCGCTCCCTTCCCAGGTCCAAGCACGAGCACGACCCGCTGAATTCCGGAAAATACGGCTTCCAGCACTGCACTTTCGACCATTGGGCGTCCACCCACGGGCAGCAGCTCCTTGGGTACGGCTCGAGTCAGGGGCAGCAGTCGTGTGCCTCGTCCCGCGAGTGGGAGCACCGCCGTGGTGACGGACGAGGCGTGGTTGTGCTCTCGTTGCGCCGGCGGTTTCATCCTTGCTCCGGTGTCGGGACTGGCTTGCGGAAGGTGTCCCTGAGGTGGGCTGAGCGGGCCTGTAGAGGCTTCGATGGCACCGGGATGAAGGCCGTAATCATGCCTTCTACAGGCCACGGAGCCGGACGCACCGGGGGACGGAGACGGGGTAACCGTCCAAGGGGGATCTGCGCTGGCTCGAACTCCAAGCGGCGGGACTACCACGCGCTCGCCGCTTCCGACTTTGAGCGTGTCGGACTTCAGCCACCGTCGGTGCCCCTGGAATTCGCCCCGGCCTTGCCGGACACCACACCCCACCTTACTTCTCGCACCACCACGAGTGGATGGCATTTCGTCCCCAGGCTTCGTGGGCTTTCGCGTGTAAAGGGCAGGCCATGTTGGCGGTGTGTTCTCAGAAAGGCTGGCTCGATGTTCGCCCATGGATGGGACTTTTCGGCGTGCTGGTTCTTGCGGCGCCCCGCATATCCGCAGCCGTTGAGCCCGAGATGGCTCGGGAGCGGTCGCAGGGGCACACCAGCCGAGGAGACCTGGGCAGTCTCAGTGCCATTCTTCGAGCCCCCGCCACCCTGCATCTGCGTTCACGGTACGACGCCGGGGCAGACTTCTCGATGGGGCCCGACCGCTTGCGTCGCTTCCATGTGGCCGCGCTTGACTCCCAGACGGGGCCGGTAGCGGCAGGCTTGAGCTTTGGCCGCGAGGTGTCCCGGCCCACCGTGCGTACCGAAGATCTCCCCGGCTGGAAGCGCCCCGACCAGAAGTTCAACGACCTCCGAGATGCGCAGATTCGCCTCGGTGGGGGCATGGGGTTCTCCGTGCTCAACCGCACACTTGGCTTCGGTGGCTCGGTCGAGTGGAACCAACGCACCAACGGCTTCGATGAGTCCGAGTCTGCGGTGAGCGGTGGTGCCAGCATCGCGGCGTATCTTGGTGAGCAGGTGGTGCTCTCGGTGACCGGTGAGCGCCTTATCCCGACCGGGTTGTGGTTTGCGCCCACCCAGATCGGCTCGGGCTTCCGCTGGCAGGCGTCGCCGGCTGCTGCGCTGTCGGCCGATGTGGTGACCGACCTCACCAGTCATGCATCCGCTGAGGTCGGTTTTGGTGTGGGAGCTTCGTTTATGGCCGGAGACCTCGTACCGCTGCGCATGGGATTTGCGCGGGATGCTGCCACGCTTGACGATCGCCTTACCGCCGGTGTGGGCGTGGCCAATCGCCAGGCCGAGTTCTCGTATGCATTTGAGCTGCCGGTGGGAGCAAGCGTGGAGGCCGACACCGCCGGGATTGCGCAAGCAGAACACACCATCGCGCTTGTGCTGTCGTTCTGAGTGCGTCCGCTCGCGTGCATCACCTGGATAGCTGCCTGTGGCTCGCCCCAGACACCCCCCGGAGCGGATCGACGGGCGTATGTGGCAGCCATCGAGCAGGATGCCGGTGCCTGTGCGTCCATTCGGGATCCGGCACTGAATGGTGAGTGCATGGCGTTTGCTGCCGCGGATCGTGCGGAGGCTGACTGGGAAGGTGCACAAGCGGACTGTGCGGCCATTGGACATTCGTTGTGGGCCGACGAGTGTGGATTCATGGTGTGCGATCGCGCCGCAGTCACCGTGGTGGAGGCACGCTCCTGTTGTGCTTCTGCGGGCCGCTATTCCGAACGATGCATCGGCCATGCGGTCAGTCGTGCAGCCTACGCCGTACTGGAAACCATTCCGCTCGGGGCAGAGCAGCGTGCATGGGAAGCCACCCGCGATGTGTGTGTCGATGCGCTTGGAGAGGGAGGCGCCGATCGAGCGGCCGATCTCTACGTGAAGTGGCTGCTCGACAGGGTGGAGGGGGCCACCCTTCGACTGGATGACTGCGGGACCGCGCCGACGCACCTATGCGCAGACGTGTATGCGGAGCTGGTGGCCCGTCGCGCGCGCGCGGCTGGTACTGAACCTGCCGCCTTTGCCCGGCGTGCCTGCGCGAGGGTCGTGACCCGTCAACGCGCGGAAGGACTCGGGCTTCCCGGATGGGAGGCGCCCGTGGATGAAGCCGTGCAACAGGCGTTCAAGCGCATGTGCCGCCGCTGAACAGGATCAGTTGAGGCCCTCAGCCAGCTTGGTTTCGTCGATGTCGGTCATCCCGGCGTCTCTCAGCAGTCGCTTCGACAGTTGGAGCGCATTTTCCATGGAGTGGTCCATGTTGTTGTACCAGAACAGCCCGGTCCGCCCTGCGAGGCGCAGGTTGTCGAACTGGTTGAGCTGCGACCGGGCCTTTTCGAGCTCCACTGGGTAGTCGTTCCGATAGATCGGGTAGCTCTCCGGCAGTCGCTCTACGTGCACATCGAGTACATTCCCGCGGTCCTTGATGAGGCCGACCCGGACCATGTCGTCGACCACCCAGTCGATGAGGCGCTCTCCGTGCTGCCAGCGAGCATCGCCCACCATGCAGGTCACCTCGTTGCAGTAGCCGGTGACCCCCGGTGTGGTGGTATCGGGACTGAAGAACCGCGGCACGCTCACTCGATTGATCAACAGGTCGCGTGCTCCGTAGTAGCACCACTGGTAATCGCGGGGGGCTTCTTCTCGCACAATGACGTTGTAGAGGAGAAGACCGAGGTAGCCCAGGTCGGGCACATGCAGATCGAGCTGCTTACAGGCCAGAGTGATGGGCGCGGTCCAGATCACAACCGATGGCTTGAAGGACTCTTCTCCGGCCCGGACTTCAACGACGCGCTTACCGTCCCCCACCATCTCGGCGCCCTGGCCGAGGATGATGCGCCCGCCGTTCGCTTCGATCCGTGCAGCCACCGAGTCCCACGCTTCGTACATTCCGGCTTTTGGGTACAGGAAGCGCTGGGGCACTTTGTTGAACTGCAGGAGCGTGCTTCGAAGAAGCTGCCCGAGGTTTTGCATCTGGGCCTTGTCGTCGATGATGGCCCGATTGATCCCCACCTTGGCCCAGTCAGAGTGGGTCTCCGCGGGGTGCACCTGGAGGAACTTGAGCGAATATCCCTCGAAGAAGTGCTTGTAGAGGGTGGGACCATACTGCCGCAGAATGTAGTTCTGGAAGTTGTCCTCGCCGTACTCCTTGGACCCGTTGGTCGCGAGATCAATGAACGCGCGCCCCGCGAGGCGTGGCGGTAGCTGGGCGAGGTTCTGCGGCTTGATGGGCCAGGAGTAGTACTTGCCCTTGAAGTACACCTCCGACTTGCGTGGGAAAAACGTTCCTTGGCGCGTAAGGACGCGCTCCAGGTAGGTCTTGATGTTTGGATTGTTGGTGTCAAACCGGTGGGGTCCGCAGTCAAACACATACTTGTCGTCATACACGAACGACCGAGCAAGCCCGCCAAGCTGGGGCAGCTTCTCGATCACGACAACGTCGACCCCGGCTTCACACAGGAGCTGCGCCGTTACGAGTCCGGTGACGCCTGCACCGACCACAACAACGGTGCCGTCGTGTACGGAGGGGGCATCCGTGCCTGCAGCATGTTTCGATGCGTACATGGTGGGCGCCGAGGCCGCCATGTCGACCGGAGATGCAGAACCGGTGGGAGGGGGGGATGTATCGCTCACGAAGTCGCTCCATGCTCCGAGTGCCGCGCGCTGAGCGTACGGGTACAACAGGTGTCATACCACCGTGAGGATGGGCTGCGAACAGGACAAGGCGACATGGACACATCCGGGGCGCGCCAGAGGCTGCGAATCTCGATAGTGAGGCCCCAACAGTCCGGAGGTTGTCGTGAACCAGGAACCCACTGCTGTCGCCACCGAAGTACCGGGCGAACCGTCCCTGGAAGCGCGAGAAATCGCCGATCCTGGAGCGCCTCGGCTGGATCCGCGCCTGGCTCCGACCCACCCAGACCTGCATGCGTGCAATCGGGCACGGCTGCTCGATGCGCTCAGTGAAGGGGAGGGGATGCTTCTCTTCGCCAGTCCGGAGCACATTCGCAACCAAGACGCGGAGTATCGGTATCGCCAACACTCCGATGTGCTGTGGCTCACCGGATGGCGAGATCCGGAGTGTGCGGTGCTGATTCGAAAGGGCGCGGAACAGCCGTTCGTGATGTTTGTTCAGCCGAAGAACGAAGAACGGGAAGTCTGGACAGGCCGGCGGCCGGGTCCGCGCGGAGCGGAGACACTCTACGGCGCAGATGCGGCTTACGACCTCGATGAACTCTCACAGATGCTGCCCGCGCTCCTTCAGGGGGTGGCGAAACTGCACTACCGATTCGCCGATGATGCGGCGCACGATCGCCTGCTCATGCGTTCCATCCGGACCGCCAAGAGAGCCGCGCGTCGCTCCGGTCTGGACGTTCCTCTCACCTTCATCGACCCCGAGGTGGTGCTTCATGAGCTTCGCCTGCACAAGTCCGACGCGGAGATCGAGCTCCTGAAGCGAGCGGCGTCCATCACGGGCGATGCGCACCTTGCAGCGATGCAAGCCACGGCGCCAGGAGTGTTCGAGTACGAGCTGGAGGCGATCATCGATGGCATGTTCCGGCGCCGGGGAGGGTGGGGGCCCGGGTACAGCACCATCGTGGGCGGCGGCGACAACGCCACCATTCTCCACTACGTGGTCAACGATCAGCCACTGCAAGCTGGCACCCTGGTGTGCGTAGACGCGGGCTGTGAACTCGACGGGTACACCGCAGATGTCACCCGCACCTGGCCGGTGGACGGTGTGTTTACCAACGCCCAGCGTGAGCTCTACCAGGCGGTGCTCGATACCCAGGTTGAGGCGATCGCCGCCTGTGTGGTCGGCACGACCCATCACGCGCTCCACGAGCTCACCACCCGCTCTCTCACGCGTGCGATGTGTCGGCTTGGCCTCCTCGACGGTGACCCATCCGACCCCGCCTGCATCGATGCACTGATCGAAGCGGGAGCCCAAAAGCGCTACTTCATGCACGGTACCGGGCACTGGCTCGGGCTGGATGTGCACGATGTGGGCGCCTATGCGGGGGGTGGAGAGTCGAAAGCGCTCGCTCCCGGAATGGTGCTCACCATCGAGCCGGGCATCTATGTGTCGCCCACCGACGAGGATGCACCGGAGCGCTTTCGGGGCATGGGCATCCGGATTGAGGATGACATCTTGGTCACGGAGGGCGGACCGGTGAATCTCACGGCGGCAATTCCGAAAAGTGTGGATGCGGTAGAGGCGGCCTGTAGGGGGGAGCGATGACGCTCGGACTGGTTGGTGATGTGGGTGGAACCAATGGGCGATTTGCACTCGTTGACCTCGATGGGGTGCGTTCCACCCACACGTGGGCCACTGCAAAACTGCCCACGCTCTCGTCCATCGCGGCGCACTTCGGCTTTGTCGAGCAACGCCCGGGGTTTGCATGCATCGCAGTGGCCGCCCCAGTCAGTGGGCCGTCCGTCACGCTCACCAATGCCAATGTTCACCTCGACGTGGGCACACTGGGGATTCCCAGGGCCCGCCTGGCCAATGATCTGGAAGCAGCAGCTGCTGGGGTTCTCGACGTCCCACAGGCCTTGCGCGATGACGTTGTCCAAGGGGAGCGGGATCCCAGTCGGCCGGCGCTTGTGGTCGGCCTGGGCACGGGGCTGGGGGTAGCAGTGCGACTGCCCGACGGTCAGATCGTCTCCGGTGAAGGTGGACATGGGGCGTTTGCACCCAACCAGCCTACCACGATGGAGCTTGCCCTCCAGCTGAGCGACCGCCTCGGGCGGCCCGCAGAGTGGGAAGACGTCTTGTGTGGTCGAGGCTTTGGCCGCCTGGTGGCCTGGACCCGTGGCCAGCGTGAGCTCGCCGTCTCCCGGGACGTTGGCGCACTGGAGCAGCTGGCCCGCAGCACCACGGCAGAGCCATCCTCACCGGCCCACGAGCTGTTTGCTGGCGCCATCGCCGACTTCATCCGCGGCATGGCATTCACGGTTTGCGCGGGAGAGATCTTTCTGTGTGGCGGCGTTTCAGGACACCTTCGGCACCTCTTCCGGCTCCCCACGTTCGAGTCGCGCCTGCGCGTACACGGACCCGTCTCTCATGTGCTGGCTGGGGTACCCGTGACCGTCATCACCGACGACCAGCTCGCGCTGCGGGGCTGCATCCGACTCAGCCGTCGTTGGTATCCGACGGCGAGTTGACTGCCAGAGCCTCGTCGGACTCGGTGTCTGCGGTTGGCGTGACTGCCGTGACCGCGAGGGTGTTCTGGTACGGGCCGTCTCCGGAGACTTCACGAACCTTGCAGTACAGTTGGTGCCCTCTGGAGCCGTCTTCCTGCCAGACCACGAGCATGATGTCGTCGAGTGGTTGCAGGGCGTCACTGGAGCGAGCTTGGAGGCCTTGGCTGGGGTCCCAGGTGAGGTCGACAGGGCTGAACGCTTCCGAGACGACCTTGTTTTCAATTCGGTACAGGTGGGCGACCGCGTGGTCATGGAGGAACGGGAGCCGGACCAGATCGACTGCGGCATCGGCGCGCTGCAGCTCGTGGATCCACAGTGGCTCGGCAAGTCCCTTCACACGAGTGGAGATGGCCTCTCCGAAGGAAAGGTCTGCGTTCACCGCTTGTCGCGTGTTCGCGCTCACAAAGATCTGCCCGCCCACAGTCTGAGACTCGACCCGCGCTGTTGTGTTGACGGTGTCGCCGACCACGCCGAACTTGATGCGATGCTCACTTCCGATGTTGCCCACCACCACATCGCCGGTGTGGATGCCGATGCCCATCTGCAGCCGGGGCGTGCCGCGGGCGACCAGCTGTGTGTTCATTTGATCGAGTCGCCGATGCATGTCGAGTGCGCACTGACAGGCGCGCAAGGCGTCGTCATCGCTGCTTCCTGTGGCTCCGAACAGAACCAGGATGGCATCTCCGATGAACTCCACGATGAGTCCGTTGTGCAAAACAATCGATGCAGTCATCTCGCCCAGGTATTCGTTGAGGAGTTGTACCAGGGCTTCCGGCTCCAGCTGATTTGAGCGCGCAGTGAAGCCTCGAAGGTCTGACATCAGGATCGTGACGCACCGCCGCACCCCTCCAAGTCGCATGGCGGCTGGGTCCGACAGGACTTGCTCGGCGACCTCTTGTGTGACGTAGCGTCCGAACGCGTCACGGATCGTTTCTCGCTCTCGGAGTCCGCGAACCATCTCTTCCATCGCGACCGTCAGCTCGCCGATTTCGTCGCTGGAAGGGCTGGGCAGATCGACATCTAGCTCGCCCACTTGCACCCGCCGTGCCGCATCGACAAGCTGGCTCAAGGGCCCTGAGAGTCGCCGGACGAACACCAGGATCGCTAGGACTGTCATGAGAACCGCCGCCACCGAAAGAAACACGGTCTGCCGAGTCAGTTTCGCGTAGTGCGAGGTGAAATCCGACTGGGGAATGGCGACCACGAGTGACCACTGCAGCCTCGGATCGATCCGGAGGGGGTGCACCATCACGGTGAGGGGGCCGAGCGTGGGATGGTGAGGGGTGTGGTACTCCGTCGTTGCGTCGGCTTCTTCGAGCGACTCGGCCACGAACTGGCTGATGGGGGCTGCAATCTCGAGCGGTGAGAGTCGTCGCGGAGGGGAGGCTTCGAAATCCACGAGCGGCTCACCGGTGGATGTGGCCACCAGCAGTCCGTCTCGGTCCACGATGTATGCCTCGCCACTGGTTCCGATGCGCAGCTGCTCAAGGAATCGGCTCACCTCGCCAAGCGTATA
>CAJWOS010000197.1 GCA_913044235.1 uncultured Pseudomonadota bacterium | reverse complement strand
CTCGTCGGCACCACCGTGGAAGGCCGCCCCATCTGGGCCTTTCACATCACCGATCCCGCCACTCCCCCCCGCCAGTCACTCCTGGTCTCCGCCTCCATTCATGCGCTGGAGTGGGTGGGAGCAGAGGTGGCAACCGAACTGATCGTCCGGTTGGCAAAGCACCCAGTACCGGGGGTCCGGGTCACAGTCGTTCCCCTGCTCAACGTAGACGGTCGGGTCCGAGTCGAAACGGACCTTCGCACCGGAGAAAATCGCTATCGGAGGAGCAACGCCAACGGGGTCGATCTCAACCGTGACTTTGCCGCTCATCGCGAACCCAAAGCCGTTTGGCGCCACATCCTTCCCCGACGCTACACCACATCACCATCCCCCCTGTCCCAACCCGAGAGCCGCGCCATCGATCACCTCGCCGCCCGCGAACAATTCGATGTCGCAGTCAGTCTCCACGCTTTCGGTGGCTACATCTACTACCCCTGGGCTGCCCTGTGGGAGCGGCCCGTCGACCGCGAGCGCTTCGTGGCGCTCGGGACCGTGATGCAAAGCGGCATGGGACAGCGGGCCTACCGCGTGCAGCAACTGTCTCACTGGGCGTTCTTTTTCCGCGGGCACGGCATGGAGCTGGACCATCTGTACGCGGAGTACGGCACCTACGCGTTTCTGATCGAGCTCACCCGCTCCGGCCTCTCCCTTCGCCACCCAGCCGATCGGAAGGTGGACTTCCGATGGTACAACCCGCGTGATCCTGATCCCGACACCGCTCGGGGCGTCGGCGCCCTGGTGGCGCTCACTCGCCATCTGGCTCAAGAATGACCGCGTTTTGCATCTTTCGCGCGGGGTCATTCGCACGGTTTTCGAATGAGGGGTTGCCCGTCGTTGGGCTGATGACTATCGTTCGCACCCTTCGGCCCCCACTGCGGGGTCGTTTTCGTTGGGTGGGGACCCGACCCGACCGGTCGCAGTCTCTGCATCCGAATCCCTGATCCACCCTCCTCTCCAGTGTTTTGCGAGGCCCATCCTCGCTCCCTGCACCGGAGAATTCGAACCGGAGCTTCCAGATGATCGAGGTGTCCCACCTCAGTCGCTTCTATGGAAACCACCGCGCCGTCGACGATGTCAGCTTTACCATCGCGTCCAACACCATCGTGGGTTTCCTCGGCCTCAACGGCGCCGGCAAGACCACCACACTGAAGGTGATCGCGGGGCTGCTGCCACCGTCGGCCGGCACGGTGCGCGTCGATGGCGAAGACCTCGCGGATGCCCCCGAGTCTTTCCGCCAACGCATCGGCTTCCTGCCCGAGACACCTCCTCTGTACATCGAACAGACCGTACGAGAGTTCCTTCGGTTCGTCGGGCGTCTGCGCGGAATGCCCGCGAGCGAAGTGGAAGCACGCCTGCCCGAGGTCATGACTCGCTGCCAGCTTGCCGGTCGTGAAGACTGGGTGATCGGCCAGCTCTCCCACGGGTATCGCAAGCGTGTGGGGATCGCTCAAGCCATCATCCACAAGCCGAAGCTTGTGATTCTGGACGAGCCCATCTCCGGCCTGGACCCGGTGCAGATTGTGGAAATGCGTCGCGTGATTCGCGGACTCGCACAAGAGTGCACGGTGCTGGTCTCCAGCCACATCCTCTCGGAGATCGAGCAGACCTGCGACCGCATTCTGGTGCTGCAGGGCGGACGCCTTGTCTTTGAAGGGGAAGGCGAGACCCTGCGGGCCCGCAACGAAGGCTCTACGGTCCTGTCGCTCACCGTGCGTGGTGCAGCAGACGTGGCCCAGTCCATCGTCGAGGCACAGGCCGACGCCACAATCGTCGAGCTCACCGAGACCGACGGGGACCTGTTGAACATCCGAATCGAGCTCACCGAAGACCATCGAGAAGCGCTCATCCATGCCCTGGTTCACGCCGGGCTTGGTCTGCGTCGACTCGAACAAGAGGGAGACGAGCTCGAAGACGTCTTCGTGGCGCTGACGAAGAGCGCCAGCCTTTCCGGAGGGGACCGATGAACGCCGTCCTGCTGCTGGCCAGTCGTGAACTGCGCACCTACTTCAACACCACCTGGGGCTGGATCGTCCTGGCGAGTGTGCTGCTCTTCGACGGCCTATTCTTCAATATCTTCGGCCTCACGGAGCGCGCACGCTACTCCGCTGAAGTGTTGGAAGACTTCTTCTTCTATACATCGGGCACCGTGATGATCGGCGGCCTGTTCCTCACGATGCGCCTCATCGCAGAAGAACGTCAGACCGGCACACTCGTGCTGTTGGAGAGCGCACCGCTGTCCGCTGCGCAGCTGGTGGCCGGCAAGTTCTTCGGTGCGTGGGGCTTCCTCCTGATCATTCTCGCATGCACCACCTACATGCCTGCTCTCATCTTCGTAAACGGCAAGGTGAGCGCCGCGCAGGTGGGCGTGGGGTACCTCGGAGTGGCCCTGTCGGCCGGCACGACCATCGCCATCGGCACCTTCGCGAGCGCTCTGGCCCGAAACCAGCTGCTCGCGGTGGTGCTCGGCGGTGCATTCACACTTTCCATCCTCATCTGCTGGTTCCTTGCGCGCTTCACGGAAGCCCCCTTGAGCGATGTGCTCGCGTACCTCGCCATCTGGGACAAGCACTTTCAGCCCTTCATGCGGGGCCGCTTGAACACTGAGAACATCGTGTACTTCTTGTCTGTGAGCTTCGCCTTCCTGCTCGCCGCCACACGAGCCATGCAAGCGAGGAGATGGCAATGAGACCTTCTGCGATTTCCTACCTTCTGGGCATGTTCTTGCTGCTGCTCGGCGAGCGCATGTTCGGCGCTGCCGACCCCTTCCGGTACGCCCTGTCCGGGTTGGGCATCCTGCTCACCCTCGTGGCCCTCGGCATGGTGGCCTCCAAGCGAAATGCTGCGACCGAAGCCCAACGCCCTGCGCATGCACAAGCCCTGCTCTACGGCGGCATCGGTGTGGGCTCGCTCGTGCTCTACGGCTTGTCACTCGACTCTGTGGTGGATGCCATCGGGTTTACCGATGATCTCCCCCAAGCACGCTACATCACCGTAGTGTCGGCCATCTGGCCGATCGTTTGGCTTTGCGGCACCGTGCCCTTTCTCGCGGTGGAACGCAGTCTGTCGGTGTCTCCGCTGCTCGTGATGCCCAGCCGCATTCGGGAAGCAGCCGGCGGCGGTCTGTCGATGGCACTCGCCATCGCCATGCTCTTCCCGCTCAACTACCTGGCCAGCCAGCACAACCAGCGCTGGGACTTCGGCTACTTCAAGACCGCGCGTCCCGGGAATTCCACACAAGCCCTGGTGAGCGGACTCGATGCTCCGGTTCGGGCGTATCTCTTCTTCCCGGCCAATACTGACGTCCGCGAAGAGGTGCGCACCTACTTCGACCAGCTTGATGGCGTGAACCTCGACATCCAGTTTGTCGACCACGCTCTGGAGCCTGAGCTGGCCAAGGAGCTCAAGGTACGCGACAACGGAAGCGTGGTGTTTGCTCGTGGTGAAGGCGACGATCTGCAGACCGAGAGCATCAAGATCGGTACCGAGTTCGACAAAGCGCGACGGCGACTCAAGAAGCTCGACGCCGATGTCCGGGAAGCCTTGCTCCAGCTCGCGCGCGACAAGCGCACGGTCTACGTCACCGTCGGCCACGGAGAGTTCTACTGGGACTCCGATACCGATCCCCTCAGGAAGCTGAGCACATTCAAGCGCGTGCTCACCGCCATGAACTTCCGCGTGAAAGAGCTGGGACTCACGGAAGGTCTGGCTACCGAAGTTCCTGAAGATGCCGATGTGGTGCTTGTGGCAGGTCCCACCCTGCCCATGCTCGAAGAGGAGCTTGCGGCGCTCGATACCTTCCGCGCCAAGGGCGGTGCTCTCTGGATCCTCGGCGAGCCCGACATGATCGACCTGTCCGCTGTGCTGGGCCCCGTGGGGGTCTCCATCCCCAGCGGGCAGACCCTCACGAGCGACCAGAACATCATTCCCATTTTCCGGGCCCCCCGCGACAAGACCAACATCGTCACGAACAAGTACTCCACCCACCCCTCGGTCACCACGCTCTCGCGAAACAGCGACGAGCTGATCATCCTCGCGCTCGGGGCTGCTCCGGTGCAGGAGGAAGGAAAGGTTTCGTTCAAGCGCACGGTCGCGATGCGCACCATGGCAGACGTCTGGTCCGACGACGGAAACTATTCCCTTGACGCAGGAGAGCGTCGCCAGACCTACAACCTGCTCGTCGCCGCTTCCGGTCCGGCCCCCGATGCCGAAGCGGAAGAGGCCGAGTTCCGGGTCATCGTGATGGGAGACGCCACCTGGGCTACCGATGCCGTGCTCGACCCTCGACGCACACCGGCCAACGTGCAGCTGATAGCCGACTCCATCGCCTGGCTGGCAGAAGACGAAGCGCTCGCCGGCATCGTCGAGTCGGAAGAAGACGTAAAGATCGAACACTCGAAAGAAGGCCAGGGACTGTGGTTCTACGGGGCCGCCTTCATCGTGCCATTTGGCCTTCTCGGCCTCGGCCTCGGTCGGATTCGGCGCCGGAACAAGGGAGGTGCGGCATGAACAGCATGATGCGCAGTTCAGCCATCTACGGCGGACTTCTCGCTGCCCTGATGGCAGCAAGCTGGCTCGACTACGTCGCTGCCCCCGAGCTCGAGCTCGACGGCAAGGTGATCTTGGTCTCCGGAGAAGTCGAAGATCTCACGAAAATCACCTGGACATCGAAGAACAACGACGAAGCCATCATCGAGCGGAAGGAAGACGCGCTCGGGACCTTCTACGACGTGCAGTACACCCGCTGGACGGAAGTGAAGACGCCCGAGCCGCCAACACCACCCGAGCCTGATGCGCCCAAAGACGGCGCTGAAGCCGATGGTGAGACGAATGACGCGAGCGCCGACGCGACCGCACCTGAGCCCGAGCCGACCGAAGCGCCGGAGCCCGAGTACGACGCCACGGTGAGCCACTTCAAGTCCGGCGACAAGGGCACCGAGCTGTTCGAGAGCCTGGCACCGCTACTTGCGCTGCGCAAGCTCGACGACATGAGCGAAGAAAAGCTGGAGACGACGGGCCTCAATGATCCGAAAGACAGCCTGACCCTGGAGCGAAAAGGCAAGACCATTCGACTCGAGGTGGGGGGCGAGGTGTACGGCACCCGGGACCGCTACGTGCGCGACCCCGAGACCAACGACGTTTACCTGGTCGACGACGAAGTCTTGCGCCCCCTGCGATATGCGCGCACACGCTTGCCCGACCGCTCCCTCTGGTCGTTCGAGACCAAGCGCATCACGTCGGTCAGCATCGGCGCGCCGGGGGGCAGCCTTGAAGTTGTGCAGAAGAACGCGGAAGACGCTGAAAAGGCCACTTGGGTTCGGGCAGCAGCGCCGGAAGACGCGGACGAACAGCTCAAGACCTGGATGGGCAAAGCGCTTCGGATGAAGTCCACCGCCTACGCCACTGCAGATGAGTCTCTCGACGACATTGAGCTCCTGTTCAGCCTCACGTTTACCGACGACAAAGGGCAAACGCAGACCCTCGAAGTCTTGCGCAAACCCGACGACGAAAAGGCAGACTATTGGGGTCGTTCCGAGCACACGCGTGGCGTGGTCAAGCTGCTCCGGGGCCAGACCCGGCAGCTGGCCGACGACATCGACGCAATTGTCGGCTCAGCGGATGGCGACGCTGGATGATGCGTATCCCAGGGCTCGGACTCGGACCCTGGCTGGTGGTGCTCACCACCGGCTGTGGGGCCCTGCCCTGGGGAGAGGAGGCCAGCCAGCTGGTGGATGACGCGGCCGCTCGCGCCGAAGAGGCGACTGCCCCCACGCCCACTCCCGCCGGTCCTCCCGACCGGCCGCCCTCCTGCGCTGCCAATCCGGTGGACATGGTTCGGAGTGCCTATGCGCCGTATCTGGCTGAGCTTGAGCCCGGACCTTTGGTGCGCGCTGCCTGCTGGACGCCCGACATGGCCCAGGCCATTGAAGCCGCTGCGCAGCAGGCAGCCGACGCAGGAACATCGCTTCTCGGGTTCGACCCTCTCGTGAACGGGCAGGAATTCAGCGTGGATGCGCTCATGATCGAGCGCCGCTCGGACAACGAGGTCGTGGCGCACTTCACCAACTTCGGACGCCCCCAGTCCGTGCACTGGACCTTGCGCGGAGAACCGGGCACACAGCGGGTCTCGGATCTGCACACCGACAGTTGGCGTCTGTCCGAGCGCATCACGCGCTGAGCCCAACCCAGACACCACCAGGGGTCTATTCGTTGTCCGTCGACTGCCGCGGACCGTGCGTGCTTGCTGTGCGCGCTTACTGCTCGTGGACGCCGACGACCACAACTGTCACGTTGTCTTCGGTGCCATGCTCGAGTGCCTTTTGTACGAGCAGGTCGGCGAGGTCGTCGACCGGAACACCGCGCATGATGCCAACGAGCTGTTCGTCGTCCAGCGGGTCGGTGAGGCCATCACTGCAGAGCATGTAGATGTCTCCGGGCTCGACCGCTTCCGACATCGTGTCGGGGTCCACCGGCCCGTGGTAGCCCACCGACTGCGTGAGGATGTTTTTGTGCGGCATAATCCGCGCCAGCTCTGGCGTGAGTCGACCAGCATCGACCTCTTGCTGGACCACGGTGTGGTCTTTGGTGAGCAGGGTGAGCTCGCCGTTGCGCAGGCGGTAGGCGCGACTGTCGCCCACGTGCCCCAGATGCGCCATGCCGTCTTCGATCAGCAGCGCCACCAGGGTGGTGCCCATTCCCATCTGGGAGGGGTCAGCCATCGCTTCCTTGCGAATGCGGAGGCTTGCCTGGTTCATCGTGTAGCGCAGGCGCTCCCGAATCCGCCCATCCGGGCTTCCCACATCCATCGAAATGCGAGTCTCGTCGGGATCAACTTCCTGCAGGAGGACCTCACCCACGGTCTCCACCGCGATGGCACTCGCGATCTCTCCCGCAGCATGACCGCCCATTCCATCAGCGACCACAAACAGCCCTCCGTCCATATCGACGAGGAAGTTGTCTTCATTGTTGTCTCGAACCGGTCCGGTGTCGGTTCTTCCTGCAGCTTCCAGTCTCATAGCGTTGGCACCGTGTTCGAAGGATGGTTCGGTGGCCGTCCGGGCAGGCTGTGAGACGGGGTCGTCTGCACGCAACCCATGGCCGGCACTTCGATTGAGATACAGTGACGTCCCCTATTGCGGGCTGCTCGCACGGTCGACCGACCGTGGCGAATATGAGAATATCCATCAGCCATCCACATCCGAGCCCGCCTCCCAAGCGCCCCTTTTCGATGGGCTGGATCAGCGCGTGACCATGCGACCTATTCCCGCCACGGGCGACCAGATCGGCCAGTATCGCGTAGTCGGGGAGCGCGGCCGTGGCGGCATGGCCGTCGTCCTCGAGGTGGAGCACATCGAGAGTGGCGACCGCAGAGCCGCAAAGCTGCTCCTCCCAGGGAAGGGCAACGAGCCACTCGCTCGCCGGCTGCTCCGTGAGCACCGCGCGCTCTCGCGCCTCGACCATGAAAATGTCGTGAAGGTATACGAGGTCGGGGTGCATCAAGGCAGCCCCTACTTCGTGATGGAGCTGCTCCAAGGCCAAGAAGTGGGCGCAGTCGTCCAGGACTGGCAACAGCTGCCGCCTTCGGAGCGCTTTCGCCGCGCCCGGAAAGTCCTCATCGCCGTGGCCCGGGCCCTTGAGCACATCCATGAGCGAGGGCTGGTGCACCGCGACGTCACGCCTTCGAACGTGATGCTCCTGCCAGGGGGACGCGTCAAGCTCATGGACTTCGGCGTGGTCAAGGAGCCTGGCGACGACCTCACCACCGTGGGCGAAGTCATCGGCACGATCGCCTACATCGCACCGGAACAGATTCAGGGGGGACTGATCGATGCGCGAGCCGACCTCTATTCGATGGGCGCGGTGTTCTACCTGATGTTGACGGGCCGTCGTCCCTTCAACGCCCGCACCACTGCCGGGTACATGAACAAGCACCTCCATGGCGAGGTTCGTCCGCCGCGTGCGCTCGTGCCCACGATTCCGGAGCTGGCCGATCAAGTGTGCACTCGCCTGCTCGCCAAGCGCCCCACAGACCGTTTCTCCAGCGCAACACACCTGCTCCATGTGCTGCACGCATCCGTGCCGCCCGGACCGAGCCCTGGTCAAGTGGGATGGTCTCCCACGCTGGTCGGTCGCGCCGCCGAGATGGCCCACATCCGAACCGTTCTCCACCCGTTGTTCCGCCTCGCGGAGGGAGAGGCGGTCGACGCTCCGACCGGGTGCGTGCTGGTCATCGAAGGCGCAGATGGTCTCGGGCGGAATCGCCTCGCCGCTGAGGTGGACCTTCTCGCGCGTCGTCACGGGTTGTCGGTCACCCGTTCACGCGCTCTCGGCGACGATCAGCGAGCGTTCGAGGCCTTCCGCCCGCTTTACGAGGACGAACTGGCGAATGGCGCGGCCGAATACCCCGCTCTGCTCGCCACCTTCGGGGACGCTCGGATTCAGGCCGGAAAGCGTGTCGAGCGGTATGCCGTCATGAAAGCCTTTGCGCAGCTGCTCGCAAACGGTCCCCCACGCTTGTTGGTGTTGCACGAGCTGCAGCGTGCCCAGCAGGGCTCGATTGAGCTCGCTGAGTACCTCATCCGCAACTTGGTCTCCACGGGCAACCACCCGATCACCTTCGTCATCACGCGCCGAGCGAGCGAGACCGACGACGACACCAACGACCCGCTCCTGGGGATCCTCACCGGCGAACGTACCGGAGGGCGTGCAGCCGAGCGCGTGGTGCTCGAGCCCATGTCCGCAGCCGCAGTGGAAGAGCTTCTCCTGACGGTCGTTGCGGACAGCCCCCTGGTGCGGCCCCTCGCCGCGCGGATTCACCAGGACGGCGCGGGCAGTCCATTCATCATCGCCGAGATGATTCGGGCACTGGTGGAAACCGGACACATCACGAATCCTCAGGCACGCGGTACTCGCGGACGACTCACCATGTCGCTGGAGCAGGTGCGTCGGGGCTCGTTGCCAGTGCCCCGCTCCCTGCGCGATGCTCTAAAAGAGCGGCTTGCCCCCCTCTCGCCGAACTCGCAGAGGGTCGCCGCCACACTGGCAGTCAGCCAGGACTCCCTTGGCTTCGAGCTGCTCCAGTCGGCCTGTGACCTCTCCGAGTCGGAGCTCATGGTTTGCATCAACGACCTCCTACGCGCCCGCCTCGCGCACGAACGCAGCATCGACGGAAATGCACGAATCAGTCTCGTTCGCAATCGCATCCGCGATGTGATCCTCGGGCAGACCACCCCGGACCTCTACCGCCTGATCAACCGAAAGCTCGGCGAAGCGCTTGAGCTTCGCTACCAGCGCAACAGCGAGGTGATCGTCGAGTCCCTCGCCCGCCACTTCGAAGAGGGGGGATTCCCGGCCAAGGCCATGCCCTACATGGTGCAAGCCGCAAAGAAGTTGATCACCCGTACATTCGTTTCGGAAGGGCTTTTGCTGCTCGACCGGGCACTCACCATCGAGCCCGAAGCACGGCGCTTCTTCACGCTCGACGATGCCGACCGACGCCGCGCAGAGCTCCAGCTCGAGCGGGCAAGAGCCCTGTCTCATCTCGGCGACTGGCCCGCAGCTCGAGAAGCCGTACGGTGTGCCGACGACCTCGCACAAGATCTCAACGACCTCCACCTGCAGACACGAACCGCAACGGAGCTGGCCGCACAAGCGCGTCGGCACCTGCAATATGACCATGCCCTCGACCACCTCCGTCGCGCGCTCCAGCTCGCAGAGATCCTGGGGAACCGCAGGCTGCAGATCGAGCCGCTGTACGAGTTCGGTGCCATTCAATGGAGCCGGGCCAACCTTGATGCGGCACAGGAGTACTTCAACCGCGCCCTCGCCTCCTCCGAGGCCTACCAAGACGAGCGCGCACTCGCTCTGGGTACCAATGGCCTGGGCCTGATCAGCATGTGCAAGGGGCAGAGCACCGAGGCCCGGCGCTACTTCGAGCAGTCGATGGCCGTGTGCGAAAAGAACGGGATGATGGATCGACTCACGGTTGCACGCATCAACCTGATCGAGGTGTACCACCTCACCGGAAAGCTCCGAAAGGGACTCGACCTCGCAGACCGGACCGTGGCCCACGCCCGCGAAGTCGCTCACCGATACGGCATTGCACTGGGACTCCGGTACCGCTCCCTCATCCTCACCGACATCGGCCGGCTGGTGGACTCGGTCGAGAATGCAGAAGAGGCACTGCGCATCTGCCGGGAAGTGGGCAGCGCCGAAGACATCCTCTCGGTCATCATCGTCTTGATTCGTGCTCGACTGGTGGTGGGACAGGGCACCGAGGTTCTACCCCTACTCCAAGAAGCCCTCGAGATGGTCCATATCGCTGACGCTGAAGGCTTTCAACCCATCCTCCACGTGTGGCGGGCACGGTTCCTTGCCCACAGCGGCCAGCTCGAAGATGCCCACAGCGCCATCGAAGACGCGCTCGCCGCTCCGAGTCGCCAGTGGCCCCAGCAAAAATGCCGTCTACAGCTCAATCTCGCACGAGCATACGAGGCCATCGGAGAGACCGATTCGGCGCTCGATGCCGCTGAAATCGGCCTGCGCATCGCCGATGCGTGTGGGTTCCGGTACTACGCCATGCGCGCCCGACACGTGCTCGCCCGTCTCCAAACCGACAAGACCACACGCGCCCGCCATGCCCGGGTGGCCAGTGCACTCGCCCGCTCTCTCGCCGTTGGCCTCGCGAGAGACGACCTCCAGTGCTTCCTCGAGCACCAGGGTGTGAAGCGCCGGCGGACACTGCGCCTCGGGCTGGACCGCACGGAGTCCACACCTTGAGCCTCCCAGTACTGCCGCACGACCGCTTCGCCCAAGGCGACCCTGATCAGTGGGCCTTCTTGTGCCACGGCATCCTCGGTTCCCGCCGCAACTGGCGGTCGTTTGCCAAAAAACTCTCGGAGCGCCGCCCCGAGCTGGGCATCATCACAGTCGACTTGCGCAACCACGGCGACAACCCGCCACGACCCGGGCCGCATACGCTCGCGTCTTGTGCCCATGACCTCCGCCTTCTGGGAGAGCACCTCGACATCCAGCCCAGCGTGCTGATCGGCCACTCCTTCGGCGGAAAGGTGGTGCTCCAGCGTGCCGCAGACCTGCCGCCCGGCCTTGAGCAAGTATGGGTCCTCGACAGCCGTCCAGAGGCCGTTCCCGCGGCAGAGGTGGCAGCGAGCGATGTGCATCGGGTCATTCAGGCGCTCCGATCCCTCCCCGCCTCGTTTTCAAACCGCCAAGACGTGGTTCCCATGCTGACCGCACAGGGCTTCTCCCGCATGCTCGCGCGCTGGATGACCACAAATCTGCGCCGCACGCCCGCCGGGAGCTGGGCCTGGCGGTTCCAGCTCGAGGCGGTCGTCGAGATGATTGCCGACTACTACAACGCAGACCTCCGCCACGTGCTGATCACCCCTGTACCAGACCTCTCCGTGCATGTGGTGCGCGCCGCGCGTTCCCCCCGGTGGCCTCCCGCCATACTCGACTGGTTTGATGCCCTCCCCGCCGGTGCGCCGGGTCGAATGCATCTCCTCGAAGACTCCGACCACTGGGTCCATGTAGACAATCCCGATGGTCTTCTTGAGATCTTTGACCTCGAGCTGTAGCGGCAACGTCGGGCCCAGCCCTTGCGTCGATGGGTGTTTTCTCGCGCCTCACGGATTGCAACCGCTCCATACGCCAATTCATCACCCCGCCGCACTTCCTCGCGCAGACGGGCAACACCGGTGACGCCACGGCCCGGATCGGTATTCGCCACTTTGGGCAGGGCAACGATGTCGCCCTCATGGTCGGCGGCTCGATCCCGCTGGGCAGCCGGGCGGCCAATCGCGGCAATG
>CAJWOS010000196.1 GCA_913044235.1 uncultured Pseudomonadota bacterium | reverse complement strand
GGCGCGCACCTCTTGGATCGTTCCCCACTCCTTCGCGAGAGACGCGCCACGAGCCTGCGGGCACCAGACCGCTTGAGTCACACCAGATTTTGTTGCGCGTGGTTGATGCTTCAGCACCTCATCATCATATGCGCCTCCCTCTGCATCGTTGGCCGCTGATAGTTCCGAGACCTGACCGGCGCGCGGGTTTGTCAAGTTTGCGCGCGAACCGACGCTCGCATCGCGAAGGAGAAGGAGGTATCCGCGTGCGCCACCTGAACGTATGACGTGCCGAACGGCAGCTCCACGACCGCCGAATTCTCGGCAGTTCTCAGCTCGCGTACAACGCCCTTCGTGGGTCGTGATACGCACCCAGCGCACGAGGACTGCTGTCAGCGCATGCGCGAGAGGAAGGAGACAAAACCGCTTCGGGCGCGCACCTTGCCGTACGCGCCCTGTTTGAGAGCAGGGTCGCCCTTCGAGTAATCTCCGCCCCCCCATTCGAACTCCGGGGGAGGGGCGAAATAGTGGATATTCTTCACGTCGACGAACTGATCAGTGGTGATGGTCGTGCGCAGGTCGGCCCACCACTTGACCAGGAACTGCTCGACGATGATGCGCTCACCGACGATGAAGAGGAGCCCGGAGCGGAGCTGTCTTCGCCCCCGAGTCCGTCGCCTGCACCATCGAGTCCACCCCCTGCCGCGGATGATGATGGTCTTGGTGCCCTATTTGGGGGCAGCTTCGACCAGAAGCCTGCTTCGGGGGATGAAGATGATGGACTGGCATCCTTGTTTGGCAGCTCTCTGTCGTCTGACGGGCCTTCCAGTGCGGCGCCTTCGTCGGGGGGCCACTCCACGCCGGTAGCGTCATACGCGGATGGTGCTTTGTCTGATGCGCAAGCACTGCTGCGGGTGGGCGCTCTCGATCGGGCGGCGGCGATGGTCCAGGGTGGGGGGAGCCTTGGGCATGCCCTGCTCCTCGCGCAGGTGAAGCGCGCCCGTGGGGACTACACAGGCGCACTCACCTGCCTGCGCAGTGCCATCGACGAGGCTTCGGAAGATGTCCCCAGCTACCTTGGTGCTCTGGTCGAGATGGCTGAGCTCAGCGCAGCAACCGGCAAAAAACGGGGGGCCAAGCGACTGTTGGACGAGGTGGAAGACATCAACCCGAGTCACGAGTCGGCCCGTGTGGCGCTGGTTCGACGTGGACTTGCACTCCTCCATTGAGCGGTCGTTGGGCGCAGCGACGCTTCGCGGGCCCTTGCCGACCCTTGGCTGCCGTGTGAGAGAGAGGCGTCAGGTCGGGGCAGAACGCCCTGAACGTACCTTGCGCGCGGGCGTAGCTCAGTTGGTAGAGTACAAGCTTCCCAAGCTTGGTGTCGCGGGTTCGAATCCCGTCGCCCGCTCCATTTATTGTGCCCGGCCGGAGTCTTCGGCCGGGCGCTTGTGTTTTGGCTCTCATGTCGACCGATTCCCGTGATTCCCAGGCCGTGATCCGGCCGCGCTGGCGGCGGCGTCTGCTGTTGGCGGGCGCCGGCCTGCTGTGCACTCTGGGTCCAGTGGTCTGGTTTGGGCGGTCGGATCTGCTCTCCGACACCGTTGCGCATCGTCTCGGCCCGCTGGTCCGAGAACTCGCCGGGTTTGATCTTGTGCTCGGTCGAGCGGAGATCTTGCCTCTCCGGGGGCAGGCCCGACTCGAGGGCCTGGCCCTGACCCATTTCGTCCCCGACGACCCTGTGATTCATGGCGCCCCTGTGTTGTCAGTGGGCGCGGTCGAAGCCGAGCTCGGGTGGCACAACCGGCGACCGGGCCTGGGTCGGCTGGAGATTTGGCGACCATCGGTACACCTTCGCGTGGGGCCTGATGGCATTCGTGAGCTGGCCGGGATCGAGATGGATGCCAACGCGGAGCGCTTTCCATGGGAGGCCCTGCTCATTCACGACGGCCGGCTCGTGGTGGAAGGGCCTGAGTGGGTTGTGCAGACCACGGGTGTGAACATCAAGCCTGCAACGGGCAGTCGGAATGACCTCAAGATCGACACGGTCGATGTGCGCGTGCGCGAGTTTCGGCAGGTGGTTCGGGATGTACACATCCCCGATGTCGTGCTTGCGCCGGGTCGAGTGGCCGTGCCCGAACTTGACCTACGTGCAGATGTTCTCGACCTTGCCGCTGGAATATCGCTCGACCATGGAAATCTCGATGGGCATTTCGACTTGAGTGTGCGATTGGCCGACCTGGCCCCGCTGACTCTGCCCAAAGCGCGACTCGATGGCACGGTCCGACTGACTGGAGAAGTCCACGGGACGACCCAAAATCCAGATCTGGAGGGGAGACTGGAGGTCGCCGATCTGTTTGTTGATCGACTGCGTCCCGACGGGGTGCGGATCGACAACTGGTTCGGCGACATCGAAGCGGATGTACGACTGAAAGAGCGGTTGTTTACAGCGAGTCCTGTGCGTGCCGGATGGTCTGGTGGTCAAGTCACGTTGCATGCGGCCCTTGACCTGGATGACAAGGGGCTTGCCCTCTCGGGCAAGGCACGCAGCCTACAGCTGGTCGACCTTTTGAAGAACCTTTCGGCAGCGCCCACACCCTGGGTGGCGCTCGACATGGACCTCGACTTCGACTTGGCGGGTACCGCCCAGCCGCTGCGACTGGACGGCCCGGTTGAGGCGGTGGCGCGTCACTTGCGAGTGGGCAGTGCACCCATCGAGCAGCCAGACACGTCCTTGGTGCTTGCGATCGACGAGGGGCGGGCGCTCGCGCAGTTGTCCTTGATCGGAACCTCCCTGGATGTCGACATTCACCGCTTCACAGCGTCTCAGGGCGTCGAAGCAAAAGTGGCCATCAACGCGGAGCTGGTAGCTCCACCAAAGCTCGACATTCGAGCAGACATTCGGCGGTTTCCACTCGCGGTGCTGCGCCCTCTGGGCGGCAGCGACCTCCAGGGGGTGGCTCGTGGACAGGCGCACTTGTGGGGCGCGGCTGGTGCTTTTCAGGCGGAATCGGAGCTGTCGGTCGACGGCCTCGGTGTGCTCGGCTTTCCGCTCGCTGACCATGTCTCCGGACTACTGCACTCCCCGGAGATGAAGACGCTCCAGTTCTCGAAGCTCGATGCCCTCCTCGGTCGCACGCACTACACGGGCGATATTGATGTGCTTCTCGGCCGAGACCCGCTGGGGCTCGACATCGACATCGAGATTCACGAAGGCAGCCTCGCCGATCTGACCGGAATCGTTCTCGACATCCCCGGCCTTGACGCCGACCTCGCCGGCACAGCGAAGATTGCAGGCCCCTGGAATCGAACCAATGGCGCCTATGCGCTTGAGCTTTCGGCGGTCGATTTGTTTGGCGAGCCTTTCGACCGTGGCCTTGCTCGTGCGGTGATGACCGACGGTGAGCTGTTCATCGACGAGCTCTCAGTGTCTCGCGATGAAGACCGGTCTGGGATCGTTGCACGCGGGCGGATGGGGCGAAACTTTGCCCTCAACGTCGACATCCACGCCGGTGGCATTGACCTTCAGGAATCCGCGCTGGTGCAGTCGAGTGGTGCGCGCTTGAATGGTGCGTTGACGGCTGATGTGCACGTTGCTGGTACGGCTTTCGAGCCACTGCCGTCGGGGCGTCTCGACATCCGGGACTTCACCATCGGCAAGCGCAGCCTCGGAGCAGCCACGGTGGGTTTCGAGACCGCCGGGACCTTGTTGTCCTTCCATGGCGATGGGTTTGGCCGTGGGGTCCGGGTCGAGGGAGACCTGGCACTCGATCGCACCGCGGCCTGGGAATTCGATGCAGACTTGCGAAACTTCGACCTTGCGCCACTTCTGCCGGAGCCGGTGAATGGGGGCAACTACATCGCGCAGGTCACCGGCCAGTTCACTGCCAACGGTGAGTACGACACACCGGCCAACCTCGATATGGAACTGCAGAATGTCGAGCTGGCCTGGGGGCGTCACCGGTTGCTGGCACCCGAGCCCTGGCGGTTTGCGGTGGCCGACCGCATGTTTTCGGTCGATGGAGTCCGACTCGAGGGCGGAAAGACCCGTGTGATGGTGGATGCGCGGCAGAACGAGTCGGGCATCATCACGCTCGACGGGTCGGGCGAAATCGATCTGGATCTCCTTCGCACGGTGATCCCCGGCCTGACGCGCTCGGCGGGGACCGCGGTGTTCAACGTGGAAGCCGAGGGTGTGGGTGCTGGCTTCATGCCCGAGGTTGCCATTCAGATCGAGGAAGGGCTGTTCGAGGGCTCCTGGTTCCCGCATGCATTCGAAGGTGTGTCGGCGACCATCCAAGCCACTCCAGCCGCTTTCACGCTTGCCGATGCCGCGGGCCGGCTTGGGGGCGGCACTTTCACGCTCGGCGGCCGGGTGGATGCCAAGAACTGGTTTCCCACACGTGTGGACCTGACCACCGACGTCGACAATGCGCGTGTTCGGTACCTGGATTTCCTTCCTGCCGCCGTGGGCGACGCACAGCTCACCTTCGGCGGACCGATCGACGGTCTGCTGCTCTCCGGCGACATCCAGATTGAGGACATGGTCTTTGCCGAGCGCATCGACTGGGAGAGCTGGGTTTTGGAGTTTTCCGGGGAACACCTCTCCGGGTCGGTGAGCGAGGACACCGAGGAATACTTCAACCTCGATCTCGCGGTCACCGGCGAAAATACCATTCGGTTCCGCAACAATGTGGGCGACTTTGTGGTCTCGTCGGACTTCCAATTCATGGGCAACACCAGCCGACCCGGCCTTACCGGACGGCTGCAAGTGACCCCTGGAGGGCGTGTGCTCCTGAAGGAGCGGGAGTTCGAGATCAATCGGGGCGAGCTGCGATTCACCGATCCGTATTCCTTCGATCCAGACGTCGACATCGACATGCGCACAGAAGTTTCCACCCGCGAGCAGGACTACGACATCAACTATGCGGTGACCGGACCGTACTCCGACTGGCGCACGAGCACGCGCTCCGAGCCTGCTCTGCCGCAGGCCGACATCAACGCGCTGCTGCTGTTTGGACTCACCATGGAAGAGATGGAGCGGTACGGGGGCGCGGTGAGCGCACTCGCGGTCGAAGGTGGAGACTTGCTCGCATCAAAGCTCGGGATTGTCGAGCGTGTGGGCCAGGGCGTAGTGGGGTTGGACACCTTCCGGCCCGAGCGCATTGATCTGGTGTCGGGCGTGAGCGAACGGGGCTCAGGGTCCGTCTCTTCCGATCTGCGCTTGCTGGTGGAAAAGGACCTCGAGTGGGCCACCCTCATCTTCGAGCAGAACCTCTCACGTTCGATCGATACCTATCTGGGACTGGAACGTCGGCTGGCTCGCATGTTCTATGTACGGACCTATTGGGCACGGGAGCAGGTTGGTCGGCGGCTCGACATCGGTGGAGCCTACGGCGTCGAAGCCAAGATTCGTGGTGAGCTGGACTGATGAGCTGGATGGGCTTCGCCATATGGGCATGGGTTTCGCTGGCCGGGGCCCAGGAACCAATGCCAACCGCGCCTTCCGCGGCCTCGGATGTGGTTTCGGACGATGCCATGGGGCCCGACTCGGTGGAGCTTGCGACCGACCCCAGCGTTGGTGTGACGGTGCCCTGGTACGTCGGGATGCCGGTATCTCTCGTGTCTCTGGTGGCGGCGGACGGCGGCCTGCCCCCGGAGTATCTGGAGCCACTCCTCCGCGTGCGACAGGGGAGGCTTCTCAGCCCCGGCGACCTACGGGAAGACATCAGCCTGCTGTACCGGGCCGCAGCCTTTGCGGCGGTGGAAGCTGAAGTCGAGCCATGGGTGGCCACCGACGACACGGGCGCGCTGATTGATGCTGTGCGGGTCTCGTATGTACTGGTCCCCCCGGCGACCGTGTCTTCAGTGAAGGTCGAAGGGCCGGCGGGACCTGCCCGGCGCATGGCCCGTCGTTCGCTGGGCGTCCACAAAGGCGAGGCAATCTTTCCGGAAGATGATCTGCCTCTGTACCGAGCACGGGTGGGTGGGGCGCTTGCAGAAGCCGGCTGGTCGGAGTCACGCGTGGACTTGCGGTCGACTCCGGATGGGGAGAGGCTTGAGGCTCTGGTGCTGACCGTCGACCCTGGGGAGCCGAGGCGGTACGGAACGGTCCACGTTCTTGGCGATATTCTCGAGCCTGCTTCGCTTCGATGTCGGATGGTGGATCTCGGAGCCCGGTTTTCTCGCCGCGTTGAGCGTCGACCCGACTGCGGCATCAGTGAGCGCCAGATGCGTCGCTGGCTGCGGCGCGAAGGCGTCTCGGAGGGGGCGCGGGTGGAGACTGGGCAGCTCGAAGAGGCTCTGGTCAATGTGCGCCGCAAGCTGGTTCGTCGTGGATGGCTGCAGTCGCGCATTGGTTTTCACATCGGAGAGGCCAACGCCGATGGGGATCTCTCTCGCACCATCAACGTGGAGGGAGGTCCGCGATTGGTGCTCGCGGTGGATCGCAAGCGCTCGTTTCGAGAGCGGCTGCTCCCTACAGCCGGGCAGCTGCAGGAGACTCTGGGCCTGTACGGCGGGGAGCGGATGGATGACCTCACCGTCGAAGAGGCCACTGCGCGACTGGAAGACTGGTTCGATCGGAAGGGGTACCTGGCGGCCGCTGTGGAGCTCGACGCCGAGCCGGTTCCTGGTGGTGTGAAGCTGAATGTGGTGGTGGATTCCGGCCGAAAGCATCGGCTGTCGAGGATTGAGGTCACGGGGGCGAACACATTTCCGCCGAGCTTCATTTCGGGCGCGATGCGAGAGGCGGCGGTGGAGACGCTCGGCGACAAAAAGGTCAGCCGGGCGGGCATCTCTCGCGGCCTGGAAGCCCTTGAAGGGGTGTACCGAGGTGCGGGACATCTCGATGCGGTGGCTACGTTTGAAGGGCTGCTCCCCCCAAACACGTTCGAGCCCTGGCTGTTTCGGCGTCGGCGCACGCTTCGCACCGGCATTCGGATTCGCATCCAGGAAGGGCCTCGAACCACCCTGGTTTCGCTCAGCATTGATGACCACGGCGGGATGGCTGGTGCGGCAGTGGCACGAGCCACCAGTGAGCTGCAAGGCCAGCCGTTCAACCCGGGTCGACTCGAAGCTCTGGAGCGCGAGCTGACCGGGATCTATCAGGCGCTTGGCTACCTCAATGCCGAAACGGAAATCGATGTAGATGTCGATTCAGAGGGACAAGAGGCACGGGCGCGACTGTCGGTGTTGCCGGGCGCCCAGGTGCGGCTGCGGAGCGTGGTTGTGCGGGGCAATCGACGCACACGGCGAAAAGTGGTGACCCGGGAGCTTACTCTGGAGCTCGGCGAGCCCATCACTCCACAGGCGATTGCAGACAGCCGAAGCAACCTGTACGAGCTTGGGCTCTTCCGTGTGGTCTCTCCGGAGCTGCTGGGCGACGATGATCGCACCCGCGACCTCATCATCCATGTAGAGGAGCGGAAGAACATCCTGCTCGAGGGCGGTGGGCGAGTGGCGTCTGACCAGGGTGCCGTCGCCACGGCCAGAGCGACCCACCGAAACATCGGTGGCCTGGGGCACAGCCTCAACCTCACCGGGCAGCTGGGCTACGGCTGGCTGGGCGACGAGTGGCGCATCGACACTCTGGCGCCCGTGTGGCGAGTGGCCACCCGCTACACCGCCCCCTGGGTCCCCGGTCGAGGACACGACCTCATCGTGGAAGGCTTGGTGCGCGAAGTGGCGCAGGAGCCCACGTTCCGCCTGCAGCGCTCGGGCTTGCGG
Organism: uncultured Pseudomonadota bacterium; assembly: GCA_913044235.1. Taxonomy (GTDB): domain Bacteria; phylum Myxococcota_A; class UBA796; order UBA796; family UBA2385; genus CAJWOS01. The sequence goes on along the minus strand of CAJWOS010000196.1, from coordinate 4,196 downwards.
TTCGGCATCCGGTCTCGGTTTGGAGACAAGGTCGAGACCTTTGCGAACTACAATGCACAGATTCGCCAGCTGGAGAATCTCGACCCCGGCGCGCTGGTTTCTGGTGATCCCTGGTTGCCGCTGCTGGGACTCGACAATCAAGGCGGTGGGGAGCTGACGGTCCCCAGTCAAAATCGGGTGCAGACCGGACCGGAGATCCTTCTGCTGGTCGATGGTCGAAACGACCGCTTCAATCCCACGCAAGGGGCCTATCTCTCCGTTCAGGGCCAGCTGGTGGACAAGTTCCAGTCCGAGAGCGTGATGTTCCGCGGAGATCTCCGCCTGGAGACCTTTGTGGGACTTGGACCAATCGTGGTCAACTGGTTTGGCCGGGTGGCGGGCGGTCGTGCCGCCGGCGATGGAAACACCCTGCCTATCGAAGACCGATATTACCTGGGCGGTGCAGGCTCGATGCGAGGCTTTCGACTCAACACGGTCGGGCCTGCGAATTTTTCATCGCGGCCGAACCTGAACATGCCGACGGGTCTCGACCCTGCAATGGAAGGCAAAGCGCTCCGCAATGCGCCAGGGCACTGGGTGTGGACGGGGGGAGACTCGTTGTTTCAGACGACCCTTGAGCTGCGGATTCCGTTCACGGCGCTGGGGCTGTCCGACTGGGACGGCACAAACTTCTTCGTGTTCTCGGACGTGGGACAGGTGCAGCTGCTCGACGACGCCGTGGTGACCTCCTCGACCGCACGCGGACTCAACCGTCCGTACCGCTATGGTGTGGGAGCCGGCATTCGCGTGGCCACACCGATCGGTCCGGCCGCCATCGCGCTGGGTGTCAACCCGGAGCCCATTGGTGCCTGGGAAGAGCCAAGAATTCTTCCCCACATCACATTGGGTGAGCTGTGAGCCCCCAGGGGGGCGTGCGCGAACGCCTCAGCCGGCAAGGAGGCCGTGGCGCACGCCGCCGATGCTGAGCCAGAGACTGTCGCGATGGGCATGGGTGCAGACGGCTTCGAGCACGCAAGCGCCGGCGAGGAGGTAGTCGGCTCGCTCTGGACTGATCTGTGCGAGGCGTTGGCGCTCCTCCGGCGAAGCGGCGAACAGCCGATCGGTCCAGGTTCGTAGTGCAGCACGAGTGAGGCGAGACCCGTGCACGCGGCCGGGGTGCCATTCGGACAGGCCCAGCTCCATCGCACTCAGGGTGGTCGCAGTGCCTGCGACGGCGACCAGGGCCTTGGGGAGCGTGCGCCACTGGAAGGCGTTGACCACGTCGTGGATGTGGGCCTTGCAGCGTGCGAGGTCGCTCGGCCGATAGCGGCCGGGAGAGTCTCCGAAGAAGGTCTCCGTGAGGCGCACACTGCCCAGCTCCAGGCTCTGGCGTGGGCCCATCTCTGCGCCATGGCCGAGCACCAGCTCGGTGCTTCCACCGCCGAGATCCACCACGCCCACGGGAGCGTTCGGGAGCGGTAGATCGAGCAGAGCGCCGCGCCACGTGAGGCGAGCTTCTTCTTCGCCGCTCACGATCTGAATGCGGAGCCCGGTTTCCTGGTACACCCGATCCACGAACGCTCGTGCGTTCAGCGCGCGTCGTGCTGCACTGGTGGCGGCCACGCTTACTTCAAAAGCCGGCACGCCGAGACCGGCGGCCACCTCTGCGAAGTGGGCGAGCGTTGCGACCGCAGCATCCATGCGGTCGGGCCGAAACATCCCTTTGTCGCCCAAGCCACGCCCAAGCCCCACCACTGTGGCTTCATCATGAATGGGCTGGCCTTGTTCGTCGATGACGAGCAAGAGGATGGTGTTGCTACCGATGTCGACTGCGGCGCGGTGCACGGTTCCTCCGAAAGTCAGGCTACCAGTCGAGCTTGGGCGACCAGTCGGGATTGCTGTATCCCCCCTTGCCGCGGGTGAGCTGGACTTGGTGTCGTCCGTTGATGGTGCTCGCAAAGATGTGGCTCTGCCCGGTACGGGTCGAGCTGAATGCGATGTAGTAGCCATCGGGACTGAAGCAGGGATCTTCGTTGTCGCCCTGGCCTTGTGTGATGCGGGTGAGCTCACTGCCATCGAGGTTGATGGTGAGTACGTCGAAGTTTCCGTCGCGTCCTACGAAGGCGAGCTTGTCTCCGTCTGGATGCCAGGCCGGATCGACGTTGTAGTTACCCATAAAGGTGACCCGTCGTGGGTTGCTTCCGTCTGCATTGGCCACGTAGATCTGGGGCTTCTCACTGCGGTCACTGGAGAACGCGATCATCGAACCGTCGGGTGAGTACGACACTCCGACATCGATGCCCAGATCCTTGGTGAGGCGCTCCATCTGTCGGCCGGTTGTCCCATCCAGGCTGTAGATGTCGGGGTTGCCGCCAGGAGAGAGCGTGAGTGCGAGCAGGTTCCGACTGGGGTGCCAGTCGGCGCCGCTGTTGATGCCATTTCGGGCAGACACTCGGGTGATCTGACCGCCGGCAAGGTCGGCGACGTAGAGGTCGGGATTGCCGGCCGCGTAGCTTGTATAGGCGATCTTGGTCCCGGTATGGTCCCAGGCGGGCTGGATGTTGATGCTCCCGTTCCGTGTGATTCGGGTGAGTCCGTAGCCGTCAAAGTCGACGGTGTAGATCTCTTTGGAACCAGAGAAGGAGCCGCTCACAGCAAACCGAGTGTTGAAGGGGCCGTCACGCAGAGTCACCCGGTAGATGATCTCGTTGGCCACTTTGTGGGCCAGCAGTCGCGCGTGGTCTCCGTCTGCGATGAAGCTGCGGGCACCGAGGCGGCGTGCCCCAGCGACATCGTAGACCCATGCCTCCGCATACAGCTGGTTTCCGTTCCGAGACTGCAGGAGGGCCTTTCCGAGAATTGCGGTCCCAAGGCTGTCCCAGTCCTCGTAGCGGAACTGGCCGGGGCGCACGCCCGTTCCTGCTGGCTCCAAGAAAGACCCTGGTTCCATGATCTCGAACCATCCCGAAAGTCGAAGATCGTTTTCGAGCACTTCGTAGAACTCGTCGACTGCTCCCGAGCCTCCGACGGGCTTGGGCAGCGCGATCGGCATCTTGCGCTCACCTGGGTAGGTCAGCTCGCCGGTGTACAGCTTCAGCTCGTTGGCATCGACCAGAGACGGCTGCATGGAGACGGCCGCCACGATGGCCAGCGGCCCAAGCGTGGCTCCGCCGACCCACCGCCGCATCCGCCGCCGCACCCCGCCGGTGAACCGCGGCGCGGCCCGAAAGGCGAAGCTGGATATCCGGGACCGGATCGTAGAAGAGCATGGCGGCGCGCGGCTCGGCGCTGAATACGCGCGAGAGCTGCGCGTCCCAGACCTTGCCGTAGCCGTCCACCGAGGTGGTGACATGAATCAGCGTGGTGCCGGGCGTGCCGGGCTCCACCATGACTTCGAGATCGCCGGAGCCGACCACGCCAACCAGCACGCGCTGGCTTGCCGGCGCGCCGGCAACCAGCGCGACGGCGCGCGCTACTCGCCCACCGTGATCGACCGCGTGGACCCTGCGATGACGGTGGTGCGGGAGGAAACCTTCGGCCCGGTTTCGCCCATCATCACCTTCCGCGATATCGACGATGCCATCCGGATTTCCAACGGCACCGCGTTTGGATTGTCCTCGGGTGTATGCACTAATCGGATGGACGACTTTGCGCGCTTTGCCGATGAGTTGCAGGTGGGTACGGTCAACCTGTGGGAAGTGCCGGGCTATCGTATCGAGCTGACGCCGTTTGGCGGGATCAAGGATTCGGGGCTTGGGTATAAGGAAGGGGTGCAGGAGGCGATCAAGTCGTTCACCAACTGCAAGACGCTCTCGCTGCCATGGTGAGCCCACCGACAATGGACTGAACGGCGCGCCGCCTCGCATCGACATGCGATGCGAGGCCGCGCGAACCGAAGAGCACCGGCCAGGCGCCCGATGACTGCCAGGAGACACGATGAGACCCAACGACAACTGCCCGATCGACGCCATGCGCCGCCGCCTGCGCACCGCCGGCCGGCAGCACCGACCGCGACGGGGACTGCGACGACGACGCGCCGACAGTCCACCCGGACGCGGAGGAGATCCCCGGAGATGGCGTCGACCAGGACTGCGATGGCGAGGACGAGCGCGCCACGGAGACCGGCACCACGGGATCAGAGGACGCAGACACCCGTGAAGCCGCCAAGACCAGCGCAGATCATGGCTGCGCCACCGCCCCGGGCGGAGGCGGAGGGA
>CAJWOS010000195.1 GCA_913044235.1 uncultured Pseudomonadota bacterium | reverse complement strand
TCTCTCCAGTGGCGTTGCTCAGCACAGGCCGGCGCACCGGTGGTGGCCGTGAAGGGTGTGGAGCCACCCCCATCGCAAAACCGACGATCCCCAAGGTCTCCTGATGGGTACACCGCGGATACTCGAGCCCACGCAGGAGAGCCACCATGACCCGTGGCCCCTCCAGAGGGCCGCCATTCAAGATGCCCTCTCGCGTCTGGGGCGCGATCCTGCCCACCGAGAGCGCTTTGCTCCCTGGATGAATCTGGCACTACACACCCCCGCCGACCTCGCCCAGCTGCCCTTCACCACCCGCGCTCATCTGCAGGTCGACCCGCCGCTCTCCGATCACGGAGTGCCCAAGTCCGACATCGTACGCGTCCATGCAAGCTCGGGCACCACCGGGAATCGCACCATCAGTGGCTACACTGCGGCCGATTTGAACCTCTGGACACGCATGGTGGCCCGTGGACTCGCCGCTCTCGGCGTGGATCGGGAGAGCGTGGTGTACAGCACCCTAGCGCACGGCTTGTTCACCGGTGGCTTCGGCTTCCACCAGGCCGCAACCATGCTCGGCGCCACAGTCATCCCCGGCGGCCAGGCGCGCAGCGCTACGCACGTCGATCTCATCCGGCGCCTGCAGCCTACTGTACTGTTTTCCACACCGAGCTACGCCCTCCACCTCGCAGATCGCTTTTCCCCTCTGCCGCCTGTGACACTGGGCGTCTTCGGTGCAGAGCCCTGGTCGGAGGCCGACCGCAAACGACTCGAGGCCCTCTGGGGAATGCGCGCGCACGACACCTACGGACTGTCCGAAGTCATCGGTCCTGGTGTCGCCTTCGAGTGCCCCTACGGGCAAGGCATGCACATCAATTCCGACCACTTCATTCCAGAGATCATCGACGAATCGGGCACTCCCCTTCCCGCGGGAACCTGGGGTGAGCTGGTCCTGACCGCACCCACACGCCACGCACGTCCGCTCATTCGCTACCGCACGGGCGATCGCACCCGACTGGACTTCTCGCCCTGTCCCTGTGGGCGAACCCTGCCGCGCATGGCACGCATCCGCGACCGCGTCGACAACATGAAGGTCGTTCGTGGCGTCAACGTTCGTCCGACCGATGTTGCGGAAGCACTCGCTGCCCACCCGGCGGAATTCGGGTCCTGGCTTCTCGAGGTCACGCGTCCTGGAGCACTCGACGTGCTCACGTTGGTCGCAGAGTGTGAAGAATCGGGTCGCCCCGAGCTCGCCCGGGACCTCCAGAAAGCCGTGCGAGCAGCGCTCGGCCTCACAGTCCAGGTCCGCCTGGAGACTTTGGGCACACTGCCGCATACCGGTGGCAAGACCCATCGCTGGAAAGATCTTCGCCTCACGAAGCCCCACCGAACGTGAAGCACAGGCGTCGGTGAAATACACGACTGCCCATCCCCTCACCGTCCGCAGTTCCACTGCCACTCCAGAGCGCTTCTCATGAACCGTCCCCGTCGAGGGCACATCGCCATCGCCGCCGTTTACCTCGGACTGTCGCTGAGCCTTACGTCGTTTCACGCTTTCCAGGTCAACTTCGGTCCAAAGGAGGAAGTGCGCGCGCAACGCCACACGCGCATCGTGGCGATGGAAGAGGGATTGAGCCCCTGGGCCTATCGAGTCGCGGTGCCCATCGCGGTCGAGCGACGCATCGAGCCAGCCTTGCGCACCATCGGAGTCGATCCCGAGGAGTCCCGCGAGTACGCCTACCTGGTGGTGCGGTTCGCCGCGACCTGGCTCACGCTGCTCTTGAGTCACGCTCTGATCCGCAGGTTCACCTCCGACCAGATGGCCCTGGGTGGAACCCTCTTGATCGGCGCACTGCATGGCCCGAGCATCGAACACTACTGGTTTCAGCCCGCATCCGGTCCCGACCATGTGCTGTGGTTGACCACCGCACTCCTCGCCCTCTCCAAGCGCGATGCCTGGGTGTATGCCGTGGTATTTCTCGGCGCATTCAACCGCGAAACCATCGTGTTCGCGATCCCGATCTACCTCGCGCTTCGATGGGGCACCGAGGAATACCGGCGAACCCTCGAGCGCACATTCGTGATGGGGCTTCTCTGGCTGTTGCCGTTCATTTGGCTCCGGGGTGTGGTCGAGCTGCGGTACAGCCTCACGCCCACCGTGCACGAATATGCCTGGCAGAACTTCACCAATTTCGAGTGGCAATTCTACGCTTTCGCATTCGCCGGAGCCTGGGGTGTTGTTCCCCTCCTCGGCTGGCGGCTCCTGCCACGGCCCCTCCGTGCCTTGATGTGCATGATGGTGCCCTACCTGGCCCTGGTACTGGCATTCGGTCGCATTCGAGAAGTGCGTCTGCTCCTGCCCACCACGGTGGCATTCGTACCGGCGGCCATGGTGGTGTTGAATGCATGGCTGAAACAGGATACCAAACATCCGTTACGGGAAACGTCTGGGCCATCTTGACGGGCTTCGCCTGCCGACCATCGCCGTATGTTCGCGCGCGGGATCCTACAGCCGAAGCTATGCTGAAGCCCATGTCAGTACCCTTTGTGCGTTGCTGACAACGCTTCACGCAAAGATCTTGCTTTGGCCGATGACAATCCACCCGCCGGCCGCCTCAACGGCGCAGGAGACACGAATGGCGCGCCCCAAATGGATGCGAAAAGCCGTGGCAGCGGGAAGAGAATTCCATGTGCTGCACCAAGATCGGCAGGCCCACAATGCGCGGAATCTCGCGTCTACTGCAGGCGTCCTGCTCGGCATCGTCGCAGTGGTCCTGAGTGCTTCCTTCGTGCCCGCGACCCCGTACCTCCTCGTGGCGCCCTGGCTGCTGGGCATGCTCTACTTCAGCATCTTCATCCTCGTCATCCACGAGTGCAGCCACGACATGTTTTTCTACCCTGCGGATCGGACGGCCACGCGTCCCTGGAACCGTCGGTTCGGTCAGATCTTCAGCGCTCCCTTCTTCACTGACTACGTGCAGCACTGGGAGAAAGGTCACCTGGAGCATCACCTTCGGCCGTGCGAGCCCGATGATCCCCAAGACCGCGATCCCATCACCGGCTGGCCCTTGGCTGCGCGCCTCGCCCTGTTGATGGGGATGCCTGGCAGTGTGCTCGTGTTCAACCCATCGAACCAATATGGATTTTCCTGGAAACGCTTCGGCTTCGGATTCCTCGGCCTCGTGGTGCCAGCACTCCTTTCGAGCTGGCTCATCGCCTGGCACGCGGGCGTGGCGATCCTGCTCGGAATGCACACGCTCCAGATCTTGAACCTGCTCAAGAAGGCGCAGGAACATGGGGGTGGCCTCGCACAGGCTCCCGACCCTCTGCTGCGGTCGCGCACCTACTTTTACCCCCTGCAGCGACTCACTTCGCCGTTCAACATCCACTACCACTTCGAGCACCACGCCAACTTCCGGGTGCCCTGGTACAACCTCCCGGCCTACCACGCGAAGCTGCGCACCGTGGTGCCCCTCGAGCTGCAAGACGACTTCTTCCACCACCGATACCTGGCGCAAGCCGCTGGCCGCTTTCCACCGCTCGATCCGAGCCACATCTACAACACCAGCCCGCTCCCACGCCCGCCAGCGAGCGCACCCGCGGCCCGGTAGAGCCGGAGGTCTGGGTAGGGCCGTGCGGGCCCTCGGGCCGAGTCGCACTCCGAGCCCAGAACATCCCGCCGCAAGCGATGTCGAGCGGTTCAGGAGGTGACCTTCGCCTCTACTTTGGCGTTGTGGACGTCTTCTTGAATCAGCCGAGCGGTCATTTTGGCAGACATCATCACGCTGGGTGTGCCTGCGCCCGGCTGGGTACTGGCCCCGACCAGGTACAAACGCTCGATGTCCTCGGAACGGTTGTGCGGACGGAAAAACGCCGACTGCGTGAGGACCGGCTCCACGCCGAATGCGTTGCCCAGATAGCTCCGTAGGTCCTTTTCGAAGTAGTCGGGTGTGATCCACGAGCAGTGGGTGAGCCGCTCTCGCAAGTTCGGGATGTAGCCACGCTCATCGAGGAACTTCAGGATCGTGTCGACAAATGGCTTGCCCAGCGCCTCCCAGTCGAGCCCGCTGCCGTTGTGGGGGACTGGAATCAACGTGTATGCCGCGTGGTGCCCTTCCGGAGCGAGACTGGGATCCGTCAGGGTGGGCACGTGGAGGTACTGAGAAAAATCGTCGGCAAGCGTGAGTGAGTCAAAGATCTCGGTCAACAGCCCTTCGTAGCGAGGGCCGAGAATGATGTTGTGGTGGCGCAGGTCGACCGGATTTTCCTCATCGCGCGCAAACCCGAAGTAGATCACCACGAGCGACATGGAGTACTTGAGCGACCGCACCCGGAGGTCGGCGTTCCAAAAGCGGCTCTTCTTCGGGACCAGCTTCATGTAGGTTGTGGCGTAGTCGGCATTCGAGACCACCAGATCGGCATCGAGAGACTCGCCGGACTCCAGCACAATGCCACGAGCCACCTTCCGGCCGAAGCGTCGAGGGGGGCCCCCATCGGGCCCGGTCACGGAGATCTCTCGAACGGGAGCCGACAACCGAATCGTTCCACCAAGGTCCTGGAACTTCCGAACGAAGCCTTGCACCAGAGCGCCGGTTCCGCCCATGGCGTAGTGGATGCCCCAAGTCTTCTCCACAAAATGGATCATGGCATAGATGGCGGGCACCTTGAGGGGGTTGCCACCCACAAGGAGGGTCTCGAAGCTGAAGACCTGGCGCAGCTTGTCGCTCTCAAAGAATCGAGACGCAAATCCGAAGAGGTTGCGAACCGCATCGAGCCGGAACAGGTCTGGCACAACCTCGACCATCGAGCGGACATCGGTGAACGCGGTGTATCCAAGCTCGAGGAACCCGCGGGCGAAGATGGCTTCTGCAGCCTCGTGAAACCGCTCGTAGCCATCCAGATCAGCCGGATGAATCGTCTTGATCTGACGTCGGGTGGACTCAGGGTCGCCGTCGTAGTCGAAGTAGGTGCCGTCGTCGAAATAGATTCGGTAGAACGGCAAGATGGGCCTCAGCTCTACATAGTTCCCCGTCTTGGGCCCATGGCTCGCCCCTTCTCGAACCCGCACGCCCGCTCCCCGGCCATCGGTGCCGAGCACCGAGCGCGGAAAGTCGGGCGCCTGCAAGTTGGGCTCGCCCCGCTCCAGCGCGAACAGCTCCTCGATGAAGTGCGGGACCGTGATGACCGTGGGCCCCATATCGAAGGTGTAGCCATCCACCTTCCGCACGGCCGCCCGGCCCCCGGGCCGGTCCATGGCCTCCACGATGGTGGTCTGAAACCCCATGCTCTGGAGCCGGATACCCATGGCGAGGCCGCCAAAGCCTGCCCCGATGATGATGGCTGTCTGGGGCGGTGGGGCAGGTGCGTTCATCGGTCACTCCGTTCACGTTCTCTATGAACATAGCATGTACAAAACTTGATGTCTCGTACACAGTCTGCGACGCCTCCTGCTGTAAGTGGCGAAAATATGCCCCCAAAACCCTGCTCAAGAGAGTCGTAACACGCACAGCATCCATTCTGTGATGCGAAATGCGGCTGCGCTTTCCATGCCTCCCACTCGAGGCAACAGGCACCGTGTTCAGCCGCGGAGCAGCTCGCGTGCAACGATCAGACGCCGGATTTCGGACGTGCCCGCCCCAATCGTTCCCAGCCGCACGTCCCGATACAAGCGACTCACTTCAAACTCGGTGGCGTAGCCGTTGCCGCCATGGATCTGCACCGCGTCATAGACCACCTTCTCTGCTGACTCTGCTGCGAAAAGCAACGCGGCGGCGGCCAGCTTGTGCACCTCGGTCCCCTTGCCTCCGCGCTCCAGCCCCACGCAGGCCATGGCCGCACGAAGATTGAGCAGCCGAGCGGCCTCCACCCGCGTGTACATGTCGGCGAGCTTCGCCTGGATCATCTGGAACTGCGCGATGGGCTTGCCAAACTGCACCCGCTCCTTGCTGTACGCGAGCGCCAGGTCGAACGCCCGACGAGCCTGTCCAAGTGCCAGTGATGCGAAGATCGCTCGCTCGACATCAAGCCCGGACATCAGCACATGCACGCCGTTTCCGACTGTTCCGAGCACCTGCTCGGGGCCCACCCGTACGCCATCAAGGAAGATCCGTCCGGTCGGCGACCCCTTGCATCCCATCTTGTCGATCGGCGCACTCGTGGAGAGTCCTGGCATTCCCCGCTCCAGCAAAAACGCCGTGATCCCACGGGCACCGGCGGCGGGATCGGTCTTCGCGTACAGCACGAACACATCGGCAATCGGAGCATTGGTGATCCAGGTCTTGCCCCCTGTCAGCACAAAGTGGTCGCCCTCTGGCGTCGCGCGTGTGGTCATCCCCACCGCATCCGACCCAGAGTCCGGCTCGGTGATGCACAGCGCCCCGACCTTCCGGCCTGCGCAGAGGTCCGGAAGGTACCGCTGCCGCTGCGCTTCGGTTCCGTTCCGAAAGAGGTTGTACACACACAGATAGCTGTGGGCGCCAGAGCTGAGCGCGACTCCCGAAGACGCGGCCGCGATGACTTCACCAGCGAGGTACGAATCAAAGATGTCGCCGCCACTGCCGCCATAGGCCTCGGGCACACCGATTCCCAGCAGTCCCATCTCGCCCATCTTTCTCCAAAGGTCGGGCGGGAACTCGTCTTGGCGGTCGATATCGGCCGCCCTGGGCATGATCTCGCGGGCACAAAAGGTCTCGACGGCGGCTCGAAACGCCTCTTGCTCTGCTGTCAACGAAAAGTCCACGTCGCCTCCGGTCCGTGCCGCACTGTAGCAGTCCGCTGCGCCGTCCCCTGGCGACTCAGGCGAGCCGATCCAGTTCCGCGTTCATCTGCGCGATGAACCGAGCCAGCCCCCGTGCCATCAGCCGCTCGGCTACGGGGCGCACCACCCGCACCATCAGGCGCGGCACCGGTACATCCGCATCCACAGACTCTTCCCACGTGACTTCACTGCCCGAAGCGATGCCCCGCACCCGCACCCGTCCATGGACCACGAGGTTCGACGACTCGTCGCTGTCCCAGCGAGCGCCGTCCGGCAGACGCTCCCAGGTGCATCGGTACACGCCTCGGAACTTGGCCGGACCGTGGGTGTGCTCCCGCATCCGCACGAACAGCGTGTCGTCTCCGAGGACTTCCGCATGCTCGATCTCTTCCTGGTGGGCGATCCAGGTGCCCGGATCCGACAGAAACGCGGCGACCGAATCCGGCTGCGCACGGGTGGTGAACGTGCGCGTGATTTGTCCTTTGAATCGAGGCATGGAGGCTCCGGCAAGGCACGCACGATGGTGGAACCCGATCGATGCGGCCCTGCCCGGTTAGCCACCCGAGTCTTCCCGGTCGAACAGGAGTTGGACAGTGGACTGGTCCGAAGTCGCAGTTGTGGTGCCCGCGCGTCTCGAATCGAGCCGGTTGCCCCACAAGCTCCTGCAGCCGGTCGCCGGACATCCGGTGCTGTCGTGGACGCTGCATGCACTGAAACAGCTCCCCCTACCTCCGGACCATCTGGCTGTGGCTACGGGCGACCCCGCGATCCAAGACCTCGCTGAGAGGTCCGGTGTGCGCGTGGTGTCTACGCCCCAAGAGCTGCCCTCCGGAACCCATCGCGTGGCCGTGGCCAGCGCTCACCTCCCGCCCGCAGTGCGGTGGGTCATGAATGTGCAAGGCGACGAACCGCTCATCGATCCGGCGACTGTGGAGGCGGTCTGGTCGGCGCGCGGTCCGTCGAGTGACCTGCTCACTGCCGCCTGCCCCATCACCGCCGAGGAATGGTTGGATCCCCACACGGTCAAAGCCATCGTCGATGCACGGGGAAAAGCCTTGTGGTTCACACGCGCACCGGAGCCTTTTCGGCTGCGAGAACTGCCACGCGCTGCGCTGGAGTCTGCTCTGGCGCAGCTGCCCCAGATCCATCGCCATCTGGGAATTTATGGGTTTCGCCGCGACCGGCTGGAGCAGTGGCTCGACCTCCCGGACTGTCCGCTCGCACACACGGCCGCACTGGAACAGCTCGCGGCCCTTTCTGCGGGCTGGACGATCCAAGTGGCCAAGGTTCCGCGACCAAGAGGTCCGTCGGTCGACACAGCGGCCGACCTCGACGCGGTACGCGCGATCCTCTCGACATGTCCCTCGGAGAGCGGTCCTGGTTCCCCCTCGTCCACAGCGTTGGTCTCGCCATGACCAACCCGCCACCCACTGAAGTCCGGCTCCCGCCGCCACCGTCCGACGCCGCGATGACCGCACTCGAGACCTTTCTCGTGCCCGCAAAGGCGTGGTTCCGGCCCACCATCGACGGCTGGAACGTCGTTCCAGACGACCGCCCGCTCCTGTTCGTGGGCAATCACACGCTCTTCGGCGTCGTCGACATTCCCCACCTCATGGTGGCGCTCTGGCGTCGTCGAGGCATCAAGCTCCGCTCGCTGGGCGATCACGCGCACTTCCAAGTTCCCATCTGGCGACGCATCATGCGGGAAACCGGAGTGGTCGACGGCACACGGGAAAACTGCGCGGCGGCCTTCCGCCAGCGGCAGTGTGTGCTAGTCTTCCCCGGTGGGGCTCGAGAGTCGTTCAAAGGACGCGGCGAGCGCTACCAACTCATCTGGGGCGAGCGCCTTGGCTTCGCACGCATGGCACTTCGGCACGGCGTCACCATTGTGCCCTTCGCAGCCATCGGGGCCGATGACGCATTCAACCTCGCCATGGACCGCACAGAGATCAAGCAGACCCGCTTGGGGTCGTTTCTCGGTCTTATGGGGCTCAAAGACGACTATCTCGTGCCCCTTCCCAGTCACATGCTGCCGGCCCCTCGCAGGCTGTACTTTCGATTCATGCCACCAGTCCGCACCTCGTCGCTCAAGCACCTGCCCGAAGAACAAGCCGCTCGAGCGGTACGCGATCAGACCCGCGCAGCCGTGGCCAGTGGCATCGAAGCCCTGCGCAGAATCCGCCGCTCAGACCCGCGCGACGGGTTTGGTCCGCTCGAGGACTGGCTCGCGGGCCTCTGATCCCCTCGCCTGCAAGCGATGACCGCACTTCTCGCCTTGGGGTCCCGATGCTGGTCAGGGGACTGCGACCGACGCTCTCGCTCGAGCGACGCTACTTTGCGGAAGGCAGTACGAAGCCCAGGGTCAATGCCGTCTCGGTGCGCAACAACACGCTCACCCGGCCCTGATCGTCGTCGATGTCTGCCCCTCGATGCACCACAAACGACTGCCGGGCACCGAGTGCGATCCCATTGTCGAGGCGCACCTCAATCCCGCCGCCTGCCGAGACACCGAATCCGCCGATCCGCGTTTTGTCGTCTTCGGCGATGCCATCCCACGACCGCTGCTCGGTGGCCGACCAGGTCTCGGAGCTGTAGTCCACGCTGGGAATGACCCCGTATACACCCGCATCGACGTACGGCAGTGGCGTGGCAGTGGCCAGCTCGCGGCCCCACCATCGGTAGTTTGCGCCCGGCCGAATGCCGCCGCGCCGTACCCGCGTGGTGAGGTCTGAACCGTCTTCCGGATTGGAGCCCCAGGTCGTGGTGGTCTCTCGCCACGTGGACAGGCTCAAAAGCACGGCATGACGACCAAATGTCGGGCCACCGGAGAGCCGCAGGGGCGCGCGCAAGTTGCCATCGGTCTCCGCGGCGCCCGTGCCCGACTGCCGGCCTTCAGTCACCCAGGCCAGCTCCGCCTGACCAAATGGAAGCCAGTCGGCGGCCACATAGCCACCGACCGGTGCAGCCAGCGCGATTCCTGGCACGCCCAACACCGCGATGGCGAGGGCCCACGGTGCAGCCATGCGGGTCTTGTGAATGGTACCCATGCGCAGGTCATAGCCCGACAGCCCGCCGACCGGGTGACCAAACCAGGAGCCGAGCGGGATCCGTCAGACGCGCTGGCGTCGCCATCACCGCGCGGCGAAGCGTCCGTCGATGAAGCGACGAAGGGTGGCAAACTCTCGAACGGAGAGTCCAAGGAAGCGAGCACCAACGAACATCCTTCCGGGACGGCTGAGCGTGCGGCTGTGGCGCACATCGAGCCAGACGTTGATCCGGAGATCCTCGCTGAGCGTCAACACCCCACGAATACCGTCCTTGGCCACTGCAACGGCCTCCTCGGGCGAACAGACGAGCCCCACACCACTGGTCGAGACGTCGTAGACCGTGAACTCGGCGCCACGGTCCGTCTGAATCCGAATGCCCGCGTCGGGCCGAACCTGAAGGCGCCGGGAGGCGCGGCGCTCTCGACGCTCGATGAACTGAGGGAACGCGACAGCAAGCACACCGCCCGAGCGACGCTCCATCACCACGCTCAAAAACTCGTGCACAGAAGAGCCTCGTTCGTAGCTTACTTTCACCACAGCCCCGGCGTCGGCGCTTGGGAAGACCGCTTCGCCCCCAATGTGAAGGAGAAAATACCGCTCCTCGCCAGGTACGAGAGACAAATATGCGAACTGGCTCCCGCGACCCGCTTCAACTGTGACGAAGTCCACCTCGTCGACGGCAACCCGTAGGTGTGCCATCACTTCGTTGTCGCGGCTCATCCAGCTTGTTCCATCGTTCCGATCCAGCATGTTCATCTGACCAGCCATCGCCGTTCTCCCTTGGGCACATTCGTCCAAAACCGTGCCCTCAGACAAGGGATCGGGAATGCAGGCCGCCAGCATGAGGGGTTCGCTGAAAAATGCGACAAAAAGTGAAAACCATGCCATCCCGCTCGCGCAACCGGCGTGCGACTTCGGGTTGACATAGGCTGCTGTGGGCGGGACCCTTCCCGCATCGACTCCGTACCGAGGGACTCACCCGTGTACATCCGCTCCATTCGTGTTCGAGGCTTCCGCGATCTTCCGGAAGCGCACATCGAAAGCTGCGACCGATGGATGGATCTGCAGGGTCCGTCGCCTGCTGTGACCGCCCTGGGCGACGCGATCGAGCTCGGGTTTTCCGTGCTTTCGGTGACTGCTCTCGCACGACTTGCTTGGCGCTGGGGGATGGTTTCGGACAGCCTGCCGCCTGCCGAGGAAGGATTGGACTTTCCCGACCAGCTCGGTCACCTCGATCCGGTTGCGGTCCAGGCCATCCTGTCGCCCTCCGCTCGCCGTGCACTCAAGGTCGAGCTCGAGCTGCACCTGGATCCGCCACTCTTCGGCCAGCTTCGCGAACATGCGGCCCGAGAACCGCGCGTGGTCACCGCGCTCGCCGACATCTCGGTGGTGACGCGCGGATTCCGCAACGTGCCGCTCATTGCTATCATGGACGTTCCGATCGGTGCCGTGGCCATCTTGCTCTTCTTCATCTGGCGACGCGTGCGCATCCCGCGGCACGTGACGTGGCAAGCCGATCGCGCGTCGTGCACGATGGGACTGGGGCTTTTTTACAAGAGCCACTACGACCAGCACCACGCGCCGCTGCGCGAAGCCACGACGTTCCTGCTGTCGCTCTCGTACTTCATGGTGGTCCCGGCCGCGGTGGCGACGCTCGGATCCGACACGGCCTTCGTCGTGATCAGCCTGCAGGGCGCCGGTTTCCTGTTGCTGGTCCTCGGGATGACGCTCGATCGCATCATCGGCTGGCCCGACAATGCGTTGGCGGAAGGCCGGCTGTCGTGGCTCGCGTGCCAGGCGTGCAAGTGCGTGCTCACGACGCACAGCCTGTGGCACATCATCGCCATTCTCGCGGCCGTGGTGGGAGCGGTGGCGCGCGAGCGCCTTGTTGAGGAAGCCCTTGTCCGTGCCGTGGATGCCGACGCACGTCCGGTGGTCGCCCCACTCCTCGACGGCGAACTGGAACGCCGAGTCCTTGTCCGCGAGGCGCAGCTCGGCGTCGGGCGCGTCCGTGCGCAGGAGGCACGCGGAGAACGTCACGTCCTCGGGCGCGAGCCGCTCGCGGTCCGTCGCCGTGCCTCGCGTGGCTCTGGTCGGTGCGCGCCGCTGTGCTGCCCGTGCGGCCAGCATCATGGTTTGTGCCGTGCACAGCACCCGA
>CAJWOS010000194.1 GCA_913044235.1 uncultured Pseudomonadota bacterium | reverse complement strand
GCCATCGCCCTCTGGTACAGGTCGAAGGTCTGGCCAAGGCGGGTGAGGGGCCACAGCAGGCGCTGGGTGAGAAACACCAGCAGCGAGTAGGTTCCGACCGCCATCTCGCCCGACAGGGCCCGGTGCCCGCCATCGACGAGTGTGGCGATGAAGGCCACCAGGATGAACATCCGAATGATGGGGACGAAGGCGGCGCTGACCCGGATGGCCTCGGTGTTGGAGCTTCGGTAGTGATCGGAGGCCTCCCGCAGGCGCTCGACGTGGCGTTCAAGGGTGGCGCGGTCATGGGCATGTCGGTGGTTGGTCTCGCGACCCTCGGTCTCGGAATCCTTTGGCTCGTCTTCTCGTCGATGTACGGCGTGGACGAGGCCGGACTTCAGACTACCTTCAACGTCATCACCGGCTTCTCGATGGGGGCTTCATCCATCGCGCTCTTCGCTCGCGTGGGTGGAGGTATCTACACCAAGGCTGCTGACGTTGGCGCCGACCTCGTCGGCAAGGTCGAGTCTGGTCTTCCTGAGGATGATCCTCGCAACCCCGCAGTCATCGCCGACAATGTAGGCGACAACGTGGGCGACGTGGCTGGAATGGGGGCGGACCTCTTCGAGTCCTTCGTCGGCGCGATCATCGGCGCGATGGTCCTTGCGCTCGGCTTCGAGCAGGTCACCAGCGGAGCTTCGCTCGGTCCTGTGCTCCTGCCTCTCATCGTGGCTGCAGCCGGTATCATCTGCTCCATCCTCGGCACCCTTGTGGTGAAGACCAAGGAAGGCGGCAACCCTCAGCATGCACTTGACCTCGGCGCTTTCGGTGCTGCTGGCGTCATGGCGGTCGCGACCTTCGGCCTTGCCAACATCCTCTGGCCCGCCGGCGGCGCGCAGATTTCGGGTGGTGGCCTGGTGACCTGGACCCACGTGGGAGCTGCAACGGTCGTCGGTCTCGCGACCGGTGTCCTTGTCGGCCTCATCACCTCGTACTACTGCTCGATGAACAAGCCTCCGGTCGACTCCATCGCCAACCAGTCTCGCACGGGTACCGCGACCAACATCATCGCTGGTCTGGGCGTGGGTATGGAGTCCACCGCGGCTCCCATCGTCGTCATCGCAGTGGGTGTGGTCCTCGCGAACTACTTCGCAGGCCTCTACGGTGTGGCCATCGCCGCACTCGGTATGCTCTCCACCACGGGCATCCAGCTCGCGGTCGATGCATACGGCCCCATTGCAGACAACGCGGGTGGCATCGCCGAGATGTCCCACCAGGCCCCCGAGGTTCGTGAGCGCACGGACAAGCTTGACGCCGTGGGCAACACGACGGCTGCTATCGGCAAGGGCTTCGCGATCGGGTCCGCAGCCATGACTGCTCTCGCGCTCTTCGCGGCGTTCATTCAGCAGACCAAGATCCCAGGCATCGACATCTCGAAGCCAGTGGTCATGGGTGGTGTCTTCATCGGCGGCATGCTGCCGTTCCTCTTCTCTTCGATGGCGATGTCGGCCGTGGG
The DNA here is from genome assembly GCA_913044235.1 of uncultured Pseudomonadota bacterium. Classification (GTDB taxonomy): domain Bacteria; phylum Myxococcota_A; class UBA796; order UBA796; family UBA2385; genus CAJWOS01. The sequence goes on along the minus strand of CAJWOS010000194.1, from coordinate 10,444 downwards.
TGATGCCGCGATGGACATGATCACTGAGGTGCGTCGTCAGTTCCGTGAGATTCCAGGTCTCCTTGAGGGTACCGCCAAGCCCGACACCGCTCGGTGTGTGGACATTTCCACCAAGGCGGCGATTCGCAAGATGGTGCTTCCTGGGGCGATGGCTGTGGTCTCCCCCGTCGTGATTGGTGTGGGCTTCGGTCCCGAAGCGCTCGGTGGCCTTCTGGCTGGCGTCACCGTCTCGGGCGTACTCATGGCTATCTTCATGTCCAACGCCGGTGGCGCTTGGGACAACGCCAAGAAGTCCTTCGAGGGAGGCGGCTTCAAGATGGATGATGGAACCGTTCACGAAAAGGGCTCGGAAGCCCATGATGCATCTGTTGTCGGCGACACCGTGGGTGACCCCTTCAAGGACACCGCGGGCCCCTCGCTCAACATTCTCGTCAAGCTCATGAGTGTCGTGGCTCTCGTCATGGCTCCACTCCTCGCTGGCTTCTCGGGTCTCATCCCGCTGTAGGCCACACATTTTGCCGGGGAGGATCGCACGCTGGCATTTCCCAGCAGACCGTTTCCTTCCCATTCACCTCCTCGGGAGTCCGAATTTCACGGACTCCCCCATCGGTCCAAGTGGAGGAATCCCCAGATGACCGTTCAGCACGAATACGAAACGACTTTTATCGTTCGCCCCGAGGCGCTCGACGATGAGGTCTCCCGCCTGCGCTCTCGCTTCGAGAGCATCATCACCGACCGCGGTGGCCAGCTTATGGTTTTCGAAGATTGGGGGCGCCGTCGCCTTGCATACCCAATCGAGCGCCATGAGCACGGTCGCTACATGTACTTCAACTACATCGGCTCGGCCGAAACACCTGCTGAGATCGAGCGCATTGTTCGCATCGAAGACAACGTGATCCGCTTCCTTACGGTTCGGCTCACCGAAGTCGCGAGCTACGATGATGTGTTCGCTACCGCATTGGAGCGGCAGAAGAAGCGCATCAACCGCAGCCGTCGGTCGGACGACTCGGCCGATGCTCGCCGTCGTCGCAGTGCCGGGCATGACAACATCAAGTCGCCCAGCCCGATTCGCTACGAAAACGCGGATGGCAGTGGTGAAGACATGAGCGCGGAGTTCGAAGAGGAAGCGGAAGTCGTGGAGGCAGCCGCTGCACAGGATGAGTCCACCGGCTCATCCGAGGTCGAGGGCTCGGCAGCACCTGAAGCCGCACCCGAGGCTGAAGCTGCACCTGCACCTGAAGCTGCACCTGACGCTGCACCGGAGGCTGCACCCGCGCCTGAGCCGGAGCCAGCTGCGGAAGCTCCGACTGAAGCGACTGAAACCTGATTCGCGGGGCGGAGTCGAAAGACTTTGCCCCACCTTCTCTTCACTTCCGTGAGAACCCCCCTGCAGACCGACATCAGTTCGGATACGCCACCGGGGGCAACACCTACGCAAGGACATCATCATGGCACGTGTCGGACGCCGGAAGGTCTGTCGGTTCACCGCCGACAAGAGCCTCGTCATCGACTACAAGGATCCGAAGCTCCTCAAGGGCTTCATCACCGAGCGGGGCAAGATTGTCCCCCGTCGGATTTCGGGCAACTGCGCAAAGAAGCAGCGTGAACTCGCGCTTGCCATCAAGCGTGCCCGGCATCTGGCGCTGCTGCCCTACTTGGCCGACAAGTAGGACGGAGGCAATCATGGCTACTCGAGTCATTCTTCAGGAAAACGTGGAGCATCTTGGACGTACGGGCGACATTGTCCGCGTCAAAGACGGCTACGCGCGAAACTTTCTCGTGCCTCGCGGACTCGCGGTGGTGGCAGACGGGCGGAATGTTCGTCGGCTCAACCACCAGAAGCGGCTGGCTGAATCGCGGAAGGTCAAAGCGCTCGCCGGGGCGAACGCCCTTGCGGAACAGCTGAGCACTGCGGCGGTCACCATCACAAAGGAAGCCGGCGAAGACAACAAGATCTTCGGCAGCGTCACCAACCGCGACATCGCGGAGGCGCTTGCAGCCGACGGCTTTGAAGTGGATCGGAAGGTCATTCACATCGACGAGCCCATCCGGACTCTGGGTGTGAAGCAGGTCAAGATCAAGCTTCACGCAGATGTGGAAACCACGCTCACGGTGTACGTCACCAAGCGCTGATCGGGCCCGCGATCGTATGCAGCCACCCCTTGTAGGGGTGGCTGTCGTCGTTTTGGTGAGATGGTCAGATTGACCATCGACGAGCGGGTGCCAGGTCCGCGAGCGGTCGATAAGACTTCAGGCGCGGTGTGCGGTCGCCACATGCGCTCAGCCTGGATTTGGAGATTCTCGTGGAGTCTGTGCCTCGGTCGGTACCGCACAGCCCAGAAGCCGAGCGTGCGGTCCTGGGTGGGATGCTGCTCGATCCGGCTCGCATCCCCTTGGTTCAGGAAACCCTGAAGGCTGAGGATTTCTATCGCTCGGCACACCAGAAGCTGTACGAGCTGATGTCTTCGATGCACCTCGCCGGAGACCCGGTAGAACTGGTGGCTGTGGTAGAGGTCATCTCCCGAGGTGGGAAGGCAGATGAATACGGCGGGCTCGCCTACGTGGCCAGTCTCGCTGATGAGGTCCCGAGCAGTGAGAATATTGGATACTACGCCCGTCTGGTGAGTGAGCGGGCCACGGAGCGACGGCTGCTTGAGGGGGCACGCTCGATCATCGACATGACTGCCGGTGGAGAGCGGTCACTCCGCGAACTGATCGAGTACGCCGAGTCCACGGTGTACCAGATCGGGCAGCAGAAGCAGACTGGCGACTGGCGCCAGATGTCGGAGGTCGTCGACGAAGAGTTTATTCGGATCCAGCAACTGGCGAACAACAGCGGCGATGTCACTGGGATCTCGACAGGGTTGGTGGACCTCGACAAGATCCTTGCCGGTCTGCAGCGTACCGACCTCATCATCCTGGCAGCGCGTCCGGCGATGGGGAAGACAGCCCTCGCGCTAAACATCGCCCGGAATGTGGCCCTTGGTGGACACGGCGTTGGGATCTTCAGCCTGGAGATGAGCTGCGGACAGCTCGTGACCCGGATGCTCGTGTCACAGGCGCGAGTACACGCTGGATCGGTCCGAACGGGGATGCTCAGTCGGGACAAGGACTGGCCGGCGCTCGTTGATGCAGCCGAGAAGCTGTATCAACTGCCGGTATTCATCGACGATACACCGGGTCAGAACATCACTGCAGTGCGCAGCAAAGCGCGTCGTCTCAAGTCGCGCCATCCAGAGCTTGCGCTCGTTGTGGTCGACTACATTGGCCTCATGTCTGGTGACCCTGGCGTGAGTCGACAAGAGCAGGTGGCTTCTGCCAGCCGTGGCTTGAAGGGTATGGCGAAAGAGCTCGATGTCACGGTCATCGGGTTGTCACAGCTCAACCGAGCGGTAGAGAATCGAAAGCCCCAGATTCCACAAATGTCTGACCTTCGTGAGTCAGGAGCCATCGAACAAGACGCCGACATCATCATGTTCATCTACCGGGACGAGTACTACAACAAGGAAACGACCACACGTCCGGGCGAAGCCGATGTGATTGTGGCCAAGCAGCGAAATGGTTCCACCGGCACAGTCCCGCTTTCCTTTCAGGGCGAATACACCCTATTTTCGAACCTTGCGCGTCCGGGAATGGGGGAGGACTACATGTGATGCAGTCGATCTTCCTTGCGGCTGCTTTGTTCGCGACACCGGCGCATGCGCTATCGGGCAACGACTACCTGTATCTTGTGCTGGCGGATGGCATTCGGGTCAAGGGGTGGTACTACGGCTCGCTGGACGGCGTGCTGACTGTAAGCGGCGATGGTCGTCTGCTGGATGTGTCGGTAGATGCGATTGCCAGCGTGGTTCGCAACGGTGAGCCTTGGCCGCTGTCCGAGTTGTTGGCGGATGTGGCAATCGAACAGGCCAAGGAGGACGCCTGGCGCCTGGCGCCCCCGCCCCACCCTCCGGGTTGGCTTGTCGTCAGTGGAAACATGGCATGTTGTGGCCTTGGGCATGCTGCGCTTGGCGACGGCCGCGGATTTGCTCGCTATGCGATCATCGACGCGGTGCTCTTGGGGGCTGCAGCCTACGCAGTGCTGGAGGGGCCGGGTTGGGGGCTGGCTGTTCCCGTGGTCGGGCTCGACATCGGCTTCCGAATTTACGCCTCTGGAGACGCGCTGCGCGCCACGCAACGTCGTCGCGCGCGACTCGGGCTGCGAGCACCCCGTTCGGCAGACTCTGCACTGCCACGTACGAGAGTGTCACCAGGGTTGACAGAGACCTCTGACCGCGAATAACAACTCGTTGCTGCGGTCGTTCACGGCCGCTCCGGATCACCGTCGCGGATCTGCTCAGGTTGGGGCGGCGCTGGCGGCGGGCCAGTTCAGGAGTACTCGAATCATCATGGAAACGGCAGAGCTGCTCTCTTCCTTCAACGAGCATTTGGCTTCGTACAGCTCGCACCGCGAATATGTGCGGCGCGCGCAGGCCATGGCCGAACGTTTCTCGCCCGGAGTGATCGAAAAGGTGGTGCTCGACCACGAACTTCGGTCCACGAGCGTCGCCGAGGAAATTCTCCCTCTCGTGCCCAATATCGAGGCTCGTGTTGCCGAGATTGACGCTGAGAAAGCGACAATCGAAGAAGGCAAGGCGACTTCCGATGCGAAGATGGAAGAGTTGACTCTTCGACAGGCCATTGGCGAGATCAGCGACGAGGAGTTCGACAGTCTGGGACAAGAACTGCGTCAGACCCTCGACGAAGCAAACGGTCGTCTCGATATTCTCAATGGCGAACGAGACGAGTTGACCGGTGCGCTCGGGAGCTGGGTTGAGCTTGCCGCGGAAGCGAACCAGAACGACGGTGTTGCCAGCGGCGACGAGTCCGAGGTCGTGGTCGAGGAAGAGGCTGTCGACGATGACGAAGAAGACCTTCTCAGCTCCGGCGACACCCTCATGGGCGACGGCGCGATGGACGACTCCGAAGAGCCGCAAGTCGAAGACAATGAAGGGCAGCACGCCAGCACTGCTTCCATCAAGGAAGACATGTCGGCAGTCTTCGACAACAACCTCGACAGCGCCGCCAGCATTCAGGTGGATGATGCTGCGGGTGAAGACATCGAAGCCGGCGATGATGGGGTGGACTACGGCTTCCCGGTCGGCGACGACGAGGGGGAAGTGGAGCTGAACCTCGACGGTGGTGCCGTCGGTGGCGACGACACCGGCGACGAGATTGGCATCGACCTTGATGTGGGCATCGACGACGACGGCGCCGAGGCGGCCGAAGAAGGGTCCGAGGGCGAGGAAGGTGGCGATCAGGACGAAGACCGCCGTGCCATCCTGCTCTACTCTGAAGGGAGCCCTGACGAGCAGATGTACCCATTCCCTGGCGATGTACTCAGCATCGGTCGTGGGCGTGACAACGACATCCAAATCAAAAACGACAGCAAGGTGTCGCGCTTCCACTGCCGGCTGTTCCGCCGCGGCGGCAAGTTCTACATCGAGGACAACAAGTCGAGCAACGGCACGCTGGTCAATGGTGAACTCATCACCGAGCGCCTGTTGTTCGGTGGAGAAGAGATCATCATCGGCGAGACGTTCTTCCGTTTCCGCATCATGTGATCTTCGCCTCGTGTGCCCAACCACCCTGCCTGCTGGCGGGGTGGTCTGCTTTTGGACCAAGGGCGTGTCGAGGGCGCGCCCGAAACGCGCTCGCCTGACGCATCCGTGGCGAAGTCACAAGAGCGCCCCTTCCAGGGTCCCCGATTCTGGCCCCGGCAAGGGGCCGACAACGATACGCCTCCAGCCCACCACCGGGAGACCGCCATGTCCGTTTCACAGGGCCATCACCAGCGAATTCTCATCCTCGATTTCGGCTCGCAATATACGCAGCTGATCGCACGGCGCATTCGGGAGATGGGGGTGTACTGTGAGATCCGTCCGTGCACGGACGAGCCGCCATCAGAGGCCCCGCCGGGGCTGCTCGGAGTGGTTCTCAGCGGTGGTCCGAGCTCAGTCTATGACGACGATGCACCGCCGTTTCACTCCACGTGGCTGGACCTGGATCTACCCATTCTGGGCATCTGCTACGGCATGCAGCTGATGGCATCGGCTGCAGGGGCCAGCGTCGAGCGTGCTGAGCAACGCGAGTACGGTCCGGCCGTGTTGCGAGGCACCGGCCAGAGTGAGCATCCACTGGCAGCCACGATGGCCGGACAGCGGACCGTGTGGATGTCGCATGGTGACCACGTGGCGGTGGCTCCGACGGGCTGGACCTCGGTTGCGGAGAGTGACAACTGCCCGGTCGCAGCGATGGTTTCGGCGGATGGGCGGCGCGCAGCCCTGCAGTTTCATCCTGAGGTCACGCACAGTGAGGGGGGAACCGCCGTTCTTCGGGCATTTGTACTCGAGATGTGCGGTGCGAACGGTGACTGGACGATGGGTAGCTTCGTGGATCGGGAAGTTGCATCCATTCGGGCTCGCGTCGGCTCCGCCCATGTCATCTGTGCCCTTTCCGGCGGCGTAGACTCGTCTGTCGTGGCCGCACTGCTGCATCGAGCCATCGGTCCACAACTTCATTGTGTCTTCGTCGACAATGGCGTTTTGCGGGCCGGAGAGCGAGCGCAGGTGGCCGCGGAGTTTTCCGAGTTTGATCTCACAGTCGTGGATGCGCGAGGCCGCTTCTTGGATGCGCTTGCGGGAGTGACCGATCCGGAGCGGAAGCGAAAGATCATCGGGCACACGTTCATCGAGGTCTTTGAAGAAGAGGCGAAACGGCTCAAGGAGTCGGTGGGAGAAATCCGCTTCCTCGCGCAAGGCACCTTGTATCCAGACGTCATTGAGAGCGTGTCTTTTCGGGGACCGTCGGCCACCATCAAGAGTCACCACAATGTGGGAGGCTTGCCCGAACACATGCGAATGGACCTCATCGAGCCGCTGCGGGAGCTCTTCAAGGATGAGGTCCGCGCCCTCGGGCTTGAGCTTGGCTTGTCGGAAACACGGGTGTATCGCCAGCCGTTTCCGGGGCCGGGACTCGCTGTGCGGATTCTCGGCGAGGTCACCCAAGAGCGGGTGGACCTCCTGCAGCAGGCAGATCGGATTGTGGACGAGGAAATTCGGGCGGCTGGGCTGTACCGTGAGATCTGGCAGAGCTTTGCGGTACTGCTCCCCATCAAGAGCGTGGGCGTGATGGGAGATAGCCGGACCTACCAGCAAACCTGTGTGGTACGTGCAGTGCACTCTACTGATGGCATGACCGCCCGAGTGACGCGGCTTCCGTGGGAGTGCCTGGAGCGAATCTCGAGCCGCATTATCAACGAGGTTTGGGGCATCAACCGGGTGGCATACGACATCAGCAACAAGCCCCCTGCCACCATCGAGTGGGAATAGACCGTCCGCACTCACCACGTGCATGAACGTTGATGCGGTCTCTTAGGACGGACTGGGCGTGAGGTCTTCGACGGTGACTCCCAGCCATGCGGCGAGCTCCGAGCGGATGGCTCGGGCCAGCCGGTCGACGAGGTCTGCCGTGCTGGGTTGTCCTCGCATCAGGTTGGCGGTGAATATGGTCATCCCGGTAGGGGAGGGGACGACCTTTTGAAGTGCCGCATCGAGCATGTCGACTGGGTCGGAGCGTTCTGCATCGTCTCCAGTGATCAGGAGCTCGATGAAGGGGGAAATGGGCGGAAGTACGGAGGTCAGCATTGCTGGCCGTGGCCACTCTTCCCAAGTGATCGTGAGACCACTCACCAACTCGGCTTCATCTTTTGAGAGATATTGAGAGGCGGCCTGGAGCAGGCGCTGCCATTTCTCGTGTGCGGGAGATGGCATTCGCTTGGGGGTCGACCCGGGGCGCAGATCTTCCGCTCGCTCGAACGCTTCCGACATGGCTTCAGCCCGCCCGAGTCGCTCCTCGACCATCCCGAGACACACCCACGCCGCTGCCAGCGCTCGGTCGAGCGTCAGTGCTGCGGATGCAGCCGCACGCGCGGCCTCGAAGTCGGCTTGCAGGAAGTGAGCGAAGGCCATCTCTGTCTGGATGTGGCCCATCGGCACCCCGATGTCATGTTCAGCGAGGTCCAGAAGCTGCTCAAGGGCTGTCTGGGCGGTGCACGCGTCACCGAGAGCCAGTGCAGAACGCGCGAAGACCCAGAGGCCACCGGGGTCCTCAGGATTTTCATAGAGCAGCTCGTCGGACTCGACGAGGCCACGATGGAACTCACCGGCGAGGAAGGCCTGCTCGGCCTTGCCGCGTCGAAGATCCCGTACAAGGGTTTGGTCGACGAGCCAGGGAACGGGGGCCGGAGGGGAGTCAGACACCAAACCCTACTCGGTGAAACCGAAGAGGTACGCGATGATGACCACCAGCACGAGGATGACGCCGAGAGCAGACCATAGGACCAACCGCATTGGCGGTGGCTCAGGGCTGTCGAGGACATCTCTGCTGATGCGTCGGTCCTGCTCGGAGGTTGCGGTCATGGCGGGAGACGAGCGGGTGGTGCGTGGGGGCGCCGGGGACTGCGGGCTTGTGGCCATCGGCGTTCGGAATGCGCCTGCGCGCAGCGCGTGGGAAAATGCAGCAAACTCGGCGACATCACGGCACAAGTCGATGTCCGACAAGAGCCACTTTTCGAAGAATGCTTCCTCATCCCCGCTGGACATTCTCGCAGCTTCGTACAGGGGCATTGGCGCACGGTCGAGGTCTGGGCTCTCGGGCACCACCGTGAATGGAATTCCGTCGCCGTCACGCAGCGCCCGCTTGAGTACATACCGGGCTTCGAGGATCGCGAGTGGCCAGCCACCATGCGCCTCGGACAGTTCGATGAGGTCCGCCAGAGGCACTTCAGCGTCAAAGGTGGCGGCAAGCAACTCGAACTGCGTTGAGGTCAGGGAAGACTTCGCACGGAGGAGGAGGTCGGTGGGAGACCGGATGCCGGTGAGTGCGTTGGGAAAGTCTCCACCCGGACCCCGACCACCCGCAGAGCGGACTTCTCGCGCAACGATGCCATGAGCCCAGTCCAGCAGCTCGCTCGAGCGAGTGATGGTGGTGATGCCTTGGGCAAAGGTGCCACAGGCTCGCTCGAGCGGAGAGCGACCGGCGATTTCACCGAGCTGCACGGCGGTGACAGCGTAGTACCAGTCCGTGAACCGCTGCGCCATCTTCTGCCCAGCCGCCGTATCGCCGTTTTGCCAGAGCTTGAACAGTTCTTGTGGGGACGGGGCGCCGGCTTCGGCCATTGCAAGCTCACAGGGGTTGGCTGTTCAAGGGTAGACAGCGCGGGCGTGGGAATCCCGCGAACCGCCGGGGTTCGTACAGTGCTCGTACCCCGTAGCCACTTTAGGGGGGCAGCTTGGGCAGAATCAAACGTGATGGGCCCGAAAGGCCTCAGTGACGCGTTCCCTTCGCTGTCACCACCGCACACGGACGGTGGACAGGACGGCGCGTTCCATCCACATGAAGCGCGCTTCGATGTGCTCTGGTGTGGGACCGGACGTGAGATGAAGATCGATATTGGCGTGTCCATCGGTGTGGAGAGCGACGCTGGCCTCTTCGAATCCGATGTAGCGCTGCAGCTTCGGGGCGAGGGCTTTGTAGATCGCCTCTTTGATGGAAAATCGCAGAACGATTGCGGTCCACTGGCGCTCCGGAGGGAGGCGCTCGATGCGCTCTTGTTCTTCGGCCCGGAGGATGCGCTTGGCGATCCCTGGCCGCTCCGGCTCGAGGTCTTCGAGATCCAGCCCCAGCACTCCGAGCTCGGACCGCGCTGCAATGGCGATGGCCATTCGTCGCTTGTGCGTGATGGAAAGCGAGGTCCCCTCGGGCGGCACGGGGGCTCCACGCGTGTCGCTGTGCAGGGCGGTGAACGGACCACCGAGTCCCTGAATGGCTCCATGCGCAGCGAGCCGACCGCCGACGAAGGAAGCGAGTCGAAAGCCCCGGTGGGCACTCGCCGCGATCCGCTCATCCGGGTGAAGCTTCTGCAGCACCTGCTCGTCGGGCGCTGCTCCATCGGGCGGAAGCGAAACGCCCACGACGATTCCGTAGGGCAGGGCATCTTTAAAGACGGTTTGGTAGTGTTGCACCCCTGGCGGTTAACGACACCGCACCGGGTTGACCATCGGTTGAATGAATGCGTCAGGGATCCGTCCGGTGCGGTAGGGTTCGGGTCCGCAGAGCGCTCCGAGCGTGTCCCCGGAACATCCGGAACGATTAGAAGCATCAGCCTGCGACCGCGAACGGTGAGAGAGACATGACCGCGTCCGCCAAAGCCTCGACTGCCCGAACCATCATCGCTGTATGTGCGCTTGGATTGGTCGGCCTCTCCACCCCCGTGCTCACGGTGCATGCCAGCGGTGAAGCGCAGCGGCTTGAAGCGGAGCACGCACGCATCGCCGACGAAATGGAACGACTCGCCGACCGGAAGGTGTGGCTCGGAGTGGATCGTCTCTACCGGAAGCTCGAG
>CAJWOS010000193.1 GCA_913044235.1 uncultured Pseudomonadota bacterium | reverse complement strand
TGATGACCCGATGGACAAGACCCAGATCGTGGAGTCGCCATTTGGTCTCCGGAGCGCCGAAGCACCTGAAGTACCCGAAGCACCCGAAGCGCCTGAAGCGCCTGAAGCGCCTGAAGCGCCTGAAGCGCCGCTCCAGGCCCCGGTGCTCGCCATTCCGCGGGTGGTGGAGCCCAGGCGCAGCAGCGACCTCGACGAGCCCACCGGTGCTGCAGCCATTCAGATTCTGGGCGTCGGCCGGGCCCAAACCCTCACACCCACACTTGAGCTGGGAGAGGCACCCGATGACGACTCCAGCGAGGAAGACTTTGCGGCTGCACCGGCCCCCGACCGCTCAGACGACAGCTTCAGCCTCCAGTTCGAAGAGCCCCAAGAGGACGCAGAGGGCGGCCCGTACATCCCCAAGCTGACCGAAGAAACTGTGGTTCAGCACAACCCGGCGATGCTCACGCCAGATGGCGTGTACCCGCCCGAGTCTCGCCCAGACGAGAGCAGTCGTCTCGATGATGCCGAGCTCCAACGCTTCATCGACCGTGCGGTGGCCGCCGAGCGCAAGGGCAACCTCAAGGATGCGGTGGTTCACTACGACGACCTGCTCAGCTGCGACCCCCACAATCTGTCCGGCCACCTCGGACGGGGCCGATGCCTTGTGGATCTCGGAGACTACGGCGCCGCCATGAGCGACTTCACTCGCGCCGAGGACATCGCGCCGCAGTCGCCCGAGCCGCTCGTCGAGATGGGCAACCTCTTCTTCGCCCGAAAAGAATACAGCCGCGCCATCACCTACTACACCCACGCGATCGACCTCGACAACGGGCACGCGATGGCCTTTTCCCGCCGCGGAATCTCGTACTACCATCGGCGGAAGTACGCGAATGCACATGACGACCTCCTCGAGGCCAAGAAGCGTGATGCTTCCATCCCCGGCTTGCAGCGCTACATCCAGATGACGTCCCGCAAGCTCAAGAAGCGCCGCTGAGTCCGCATCGCATCGACACTGCATCGCCGCGCACGCTGCCGCCGTGCCCCTGCCGTACGGACCAACGGTGGGTTCGGCCGCCACTTCAGCGTGGAGTGCGAAATTCTTTTCGCAGCAATGGCGCCAGAGTGCGAACCCGTGTTCCCTCTCCTGGACGAAAAGCCCCAATCCGCCACAAAACTATAGTTGGCACGGTACTTGCTTAGGGCTCAATCGACCCTCTCAGATGTCGCCACCGACCGCTCTGAGCCCGCATACCAAGCGAGGATTGCCATGCATACCGAAAGCCTCTACCAGAACCGCAACAAAGTGGTTGCCAAGAGCTTTTACCGTCGCCTCAAGACGGAAGGGTTCACCCACGAGCAGATCATCGAGCTTTCCACAACCCTGCTCGACCTGGTCAGTGAGGACCTCCGCAAGCCGGCGATCGCCGAAGCCAAGTAGCGCGGCGGCCGCTCCAGCGTCCCCAACGCCCCTGCCTCCAGGGGCGTTTTCCGTTGTTGGCCATCGATTTCTTTGCGCCCCCACAGGAGGCCTCCGCCGGCTGCGAAATTTCCGACGCACCCACAAAACGTGCCTCCCGGCCCACCACCGCTTACGCCCGATTTGCACCGCAACCGGAATTGGTATGGCGACGACGGCCGACATCATCCGCACTCACAGTCGGGCGTGCCGGCGACGGAAAAACAGCTATATCGACCCACAAACGGGCTTTTTCGTCATGACCGCCTACTACCTTCGCTCACGCGGCTACTGTTGTGGGGCCGGATGTCGACACTGTCCGTTTCCCCGTGATGTACAAACGGCTGCGGGCCGCCCGGCCAGCGCACCATCCTGGGAACTTGATCCGCCCAACTGAACGGGCGGGCAGCACTCGACTGGAAGGAAATCTCGATGAGCGGAACTTCGAATGGCGTCGGCGACGACATCTCGGCCAAGGCGATGCAAGCCCTTCGCGGCGACGATCCTGATCTCGCAAGCCGCACGCTGCGTCGCCTGCTGGCTGATGCTCCCGATCGGCTCGACCTCCTTCACGCTCTGTCGGTCACCGAGCTGCGTCGAAGCAATCCGGCCGAGGCCTGGCAGATCACCATGCACGCACAGCAGATCGCCGAGGAACGCCGAGACGCGACCGCCGGAACCGTGATGCCCCAGCTCGTCCTGGTGCGGGCCGCCGCTTGTGAAGACCTGCACGATGCCGCCGGCGCCGAGGTCGCCTACGAGCTGCTGCTCGAACATGAGCCGCTGAACCCTCGCGCCACGCAAGGACTCGGCTACCTGCTCGTGGCCGCCGGTCGCACGACCGATGGCATCGCAAGGCTGGAGCAGTACCTCACGGACAAGCAAGACGAAGGGCAGTTCCTCGAGGCCACACAAGCGTTCGTGGACTCGCTCCGGTCCTTCGTGGCGAACGAAATCCACCCCAAGGAATTCCTGGCAGCACATCGCGGCAGCTACGTGCAGATGTTCGACCACTACGCATCGGAGATGGAGCCCAAGGGCTGGATCGCCGAAGCCGCTCGGATGCAACGCGACGAGTCCGGCAATGTGGTGCCCATCATTCCCGAGGGTGCCCGTCCCTACGCCGCGGTACGGGTCGACATGGTCAACCCCGAGTCCGGGCAGCCCGGTCGGATTGGAGAGCAGCCCATGGTGGTTGCACTCGCTGAATACCAACCGCTCGCACGCGCTCCGGTCGTTGCCCGCTACCCCCACCGGGACTGGCCATTCGGCGTCTGGGTAAGCTCGCAGGTGCCCTGGAACGACCTCTCGGTTCAAGTCCGGTTCGCCGACCCTGAAGCCGACGGCATCGCGGCCATCGATCCCACCGTTGGAGACTGGTACACCGAAGGATTCGACGGACACTACGGCACCTCGCAGCACGGTCGCTTCCACGAGATCTCCGACATCTCGCAGAATGGTCCGGGCTGCGTGCACTTCAGCCTCGACGCCGGCCGCGCCGACCTTTCTTGCATCGATGGGCTGCTTCGAAAGCTCACGATCCTGCACGGCAGCCATCCCATCGCCCATGTGCTGTTCGGGCGCGGCTTCCTCCCGCCCGCCTGAGCACCATGCCTCGCTCATTCAGGTGTTCGATGTCTCGGCTCACGAGCCTGATGTTCCTTCTGGTCGGGTGCGCAAAACCGCCTCCCCCCACCCCGCCAGACCCGAGCCTCGCTCATGTGGGCGTCTGGTTCGGCACGGGAATGGCGTTTCCCGAAGGCCAGCTTTGTCTCGTTTTTTGTCCGAACAAGCGCTTCTTCGCGGCAGACACCACGTGCGACGACACCGCCCATGCAGACTTCCAGCGCACATGGACTTGGTCTCGCACATCCGACGGTCTGCTCACCGCAATCCGTGAAGACGACAGACAACTGGCGATGCGTTTTCGGCAGCAGGCACCCGCAGAGGGTCTGTTCGACCTTGTGGGCTACCCCAGCCTACCCATGACGCGCATCGACCTGTTGTCCCCTGCGTGTCTGCCCTAGCTTCCCTGCGCCCTACTCTTCATTCCGTTGTACGGGCGCGTACGCCACCCGGACGACCCGCTGCCATGTGGCCCACAAAGATGGGTCCTGTGGCTCTTGGTTTCCCACACCACCCAGTCGACGTCCAAGCGAAGAGACCGGTGCAAACACCATTGGGCCCATCCGCCCCACCAGAGGTCGCAGGGACATCGTGCGCCAGTGCAGCCGCAGATCCACCCAGTGCACTCTCGTGTGAAGACGAAGCGAGCTGCGCACCGCACCATGCACCGCCTCGAGCGCTTCTGACGGCAGCGCCCCAGACTCGATGTCACGCAGTACCTGCTCGAACCTTGCGCGCGTCGCCGCCGGCAACTGGGTGTCCAACCAACCTCTTTTCAGACCGTTCCATCCCATCGGCCACCTCCACCGTCAGGCTCTTGTAGGACATCGTAAAACAACCACTGCGGCAAGGGCCGCAGTCTGCCCCAAACCAAACATCAGTGTTTCTGGCATAGTCCGCGCATCAAAAGCGTTTCACAAGTGAATGTCCACGGAGCCATGTCCATGCACCGCATCGCCCTTACTTTTGTCACTGCTGCCCTTCCAGCCCTCGCGACGGCCGACGACACGCCGGCCGCTGCAGCGTCGGAGGACGCAGAGGCAGCTGCTGAGCCTACAGGCCCGGTCAACTACACGGTCGATACCGCCAATTCTGTGCTGATTGTACGCACCTTCAAAGGCGGGCTGGGAGGCGCGCTCGCGCACGATCATGCCATCCGCTCGATGAAGACCACGGGCTCCGTCACCTGGCAGCCTGGCGGTGAGGGCTGCAACTTCGACATCACGGTGGATGTACCGAGCTTCCGTCTCGACGACATCGCAGACCGCAAGCTCCTCGGACTGCCCGGTGAGGTCGACGCCGACCAGAAAGCCGACATCACCAAAAACATGATGGCTGAAGACCAGCTCAATGTAGCGGTCCACAAAAAGATGACCTTCAAGGCCACCCGATGCACCGACACCACTGTGGCCGGTATGCTCACGATCGTGGGCAAGAGCTCACCCAAAAAAGTACCGCTCACGATCACCGTCGACGGCGATACTGTTCGCGCGAAGGGCCAGCTTGACTTCAAGCACTCCGATTTCGGCATCACACCGTATTCCCTCGCCGGGTTCGTGAAGAACAAGGACGAGCTGGTGATGACGATCGACCTGAAAGCGTCGAAATAAGCACCATGCGCAGCGGCTCCGCGACCGACCTTGACCGACGGTCTGCACCACGCACCTTCGGTCGACGGCCGCCGGTGCGACCTGCGGAGAAGTGCGCATGGACACAGCCGGAGTCGAGTCGTCTTGGCGCTCGTTGTCGGACATTGCCCCACTGGATGCCGCAATCGGCGAAACAACCTGCAGGACCCACTTCGCGGTGCAGTTCGACCGGGGTACAGTAGAGCCTTGCCAGGAGCGTTTCATGCGCGTAATGCTCATCAACCCGCCCATCGACCAGGTCCTCGAAGACGGCAACGCCAATCCCGTCACGAGCTTCCTGTTCTACAACTCCGCGCCTCTTGGCTTGCTGTACATCGCCTCCACCCTGGAGCAGGCCGGTCATACGGTGGCGGCCATCGACGCCGCGGCCCAGCTGTTCAACGTCGAGCGGACCGTGCGTGAGGTGGAGCGGTTCAAGCCCGACCTGATCGGCATCGGCTCTTTCACCGTCACATTCGAGACCTGCAAAAAGCTCGGCGCCGCGCTCAAAGAGTCCATGCCCGGAGTGCCCATTGTGCTCGGGAGCTACCACGTCACACTGGTACCCGACGAAGCGATGTCGCATCCACAGTTCGACGTGGGCGTGCTGGGCGAGGGCGAAGAGACCATGCTTGACCTCGTGGACTACTTCGAAGGACGCCAGGCCCTCTCCGACATCCCCGGGATCGTCTACCGCGATGGCGAGCAGCTGGTCTTCACCAAGAAGCGAAAGAAGGTTCGCGACCTCGACCGCTTCCCGTTCCCAGCGCGCCACCTCCTGCCCCCCAACATTTATCGACCCGTACCGGTCGATGAGCATGCGTTCCCCAAGTTCGCCATGGTCACCAGCCGGGGCTGCCCGCACGCGTGCGCGTTCTGTCAGAAGTCCCGGTCGGGCTACCGGAGCCACAGTCCAAAGTACGTGGTCGACGAGATCGAACACCTGATTCGCGACTTCGGGGTACGAGACATCGCCTTCGTCGACTCCCTGTTCTGCGCCAACAAGCGCCGGGTCCATGCGATCTGCGATGAAATGATTCGGCGCGGCGTCAACAAGCAGGTGAGCTGGACCTGTTCCAGCCGTGTGGAAGTCGTCGACAAGCCACTTCTCGAGAAAATGAAGCGGGCCGGCTGCTGGCGTACTCGCTTCGGAGTCGAGTCGGGCAGCGACCGCGTGCTCGACTTCATCAGCAAGGGCATCACGAAGAAGAAGATCCGGGCCGCCATCACCTCGGCGCACGAGGTCGGCCTGCGCCCGAAGGCGTTCTTCATGGTCGGCCACATGCCCGACACGCGCGAGAGCATCGAAGAGACCATCGAGTTTGCGAAATCCCTCCCGCTTCACGACGTCACCGTCCAGATCAATACCCTGCTGCCCGAGACGCCGCAGATGGAGACCTGGAAGCGCGAGGGCGAAAAGTGGGGGCGGATCGTCAACCGTACCAACAGCGAAAAGAGCTTCTGGGAGCCCACATTTGTGCCCTGGGGCCTGGAGCCCGACGACCTGATCCAGCTCCACCGCAAGTTCTATCGCGAGTTTTACTTCCGACCCGTCACCCTTGCACGCCACCTGGAAGGCATCCAAAGCTGGCGAGATGTCGCCAAGTATGTGCAGGCCGGAAGTCTTTTCTCGTTCCTGTTTTTCAACGAGAACAAGCCGAAGCTCTGGATGCTCAAGGACGCACTCTCGCGCGCAGCCTCCGACAGCCGCAGCGCAGCGGCCGCGAAGTAGCCCACGCCGCGTCGCGCATCTGCACGCGCGCAGCGCCACCCGCCTTTCGTGCTACCGCTTTGGCTTCTTCTGCAAAAAGCGCGGGAGCGGGACCTCGGTAGGGTCTACCGGGAACGCGTCGGAGGGCGACCAGGCATCATCCACCGACGCCGGCGAGTCCGGTGCAGGCATCGCAGGCTCGGGGGTCTCGTGGACCGGTGGTTTCACCACGCCACCCTGACCGGTGTCTTCCGTCAGAGCCGGCAAAATGGCAGCGGACGGAGCCTCCATCCAGTTCTTTGAGACCCCTTCGGAGGCCATCCTCCGCAACGCGTCGGAAACCGACGATGTGCGCTCAGTCGTCGGCATCGAGTCTCGGTCAGAGGGGGGCGGCGGCAGAGGCGGCAGCCGCAGCTCAACGAGCGCGGAGGGTAGCTCTTCATCCAGAGAAAACGCCATGGGGGGCGGCACCGTGTGTGGTCTCTGCTCGAGCCCGTTGGCCTCGCCGTCGACCCGCAGCACACAGTTGCCGATGTAGAGTTCATCGCCCGGCTCGAGGAGTGTGGAAAACGCGCCCGTGGGCCGCTCTACCCGCGACAGCGGAATCCATGTGCTCGCGCCCATTTCACCCCGCCGAACGAAGGAAAAGCAGTTTCCAGCCAAGTTCCGCACCTTCGGGGGGCTGGCCGTCAGGTCGAGCTCTGCGTGCGCCGAGGCGACCATGATCGAGTCGAGGGTAAATCGAGCCTTGGGGATGTCGCCGTTTCGAGACCGAATGACCGCGCCCGCATCGACCTCGCTCCGCCAGATGATGTTGCCGTGATGACTGTCGTCAGGCAATCGCACCGCACAGGAAGGATCGCGTCCGATGCGATGTACGGTGCCTTGCGTGAGGTGAATATTTGAACCGCGTCGCCGAATCTCGCCCAGATACGGCCACCCCTTCAGGCCCACATCGGATCGGTCAAAGTAGTCGAGCAGGACGCCGTTGATGTCTATCTGCGTTGAAGAACCCAGCACGGCCGCTGCATTCACCGGCACCCCGACCCCGGCTACGCGAATCCCCCCGATGTGGGCAAATATCCGCACATGGCGACCCACAACCTGTACGGTCGCCGCAGGATCCGGCAGGTCGGATCCGATGTCCCCCGATGCCCCAATATAGACTTCGTACCCGAGCATAATGGCCCGAAAGTGCACTCTCTGGAGCAGCACACCGGCCTCCCGAATCGAAAACAAGCCTCGCTCGAGGCCTGCGGCCTCAACCGTGCCCCGGAACGCACTCGCTGGCGGGGCGACTGAAGCGGAAGGCTCTTCTCTGCTCGGCGCAGCCTCCGCGGAGACCGCATGCTCTCCTGCCAAGTCGCCCAGGCTGTCGTCGGAGAGGGTGGGATCGTGCGGACCTGCATCGGCCACTGCTGGTCGCTGGGTATCCGACGACTCCAGGGACCTCTGCAGACCCGTGACCGGCAGGGCATCGTCCGCCAGGGTCTCGTCTTCGGGCCCGACAGTCGGTGCCTTCCCCAGAGGCCCGTCCATCGACCGATCCGCGACGGTCTCGGCCTCTGGATCGGGCTCGTACCCGCCATCGGGTACCGCCACACTGTCCAACGTTGGATGTGGATTGAACGCTGAACCGGATCCCTGGAACGCGGCTGTCGGCTCAATCACCGCCAGGATCAACCAGACCACCACATGTCCATCCGGTCGGACGACGCCGTATACCGAGGCTCCATCCGGGGCATCATGCCGGGTGAGTGAGTACACACCCTCGGTGTCTGGATTCGTCAGATGCACAAGCCCTTCCACAGGATGGTACTGCAGACGGTAGAGCGCGGGAACCTCCAGCGCGGGGTGACTGAAGTTGTCGAGCCAGTGATTCCCCAGGGTGAGGAGGTCCTGATCGTCGTACAACCGTGCCACCTCACGGTACCCATCCCACTGTCCCGGCAGATTGATCATCACGGAAAGCAGGCCCCGTGAAGCCAACGCAGCACCGCTATACAGGTTCGGAAGCAGTCCCGTCACAAACTCGCCAGGGCCCAGCCCCACCCGTTCGCCGAACATGTCGTGGGAGCCATCCACCAAGACCCGAATCCCGAGCGGCCGATGAGGGTTCCGGCGCTGGATCTGCTGTTGTGCACACCAGGCTTCGAAGCTCGCCCGAAGCACACCGACAACGTGTCGTAGCCAGCGATCGCCGTGGTTTTGATGCGCGCGCTCCCAGTCGTGGTCGGACACGATGACCAGCACATCAACCAGCGCAGTCAGACGCTCGGGGCTCGCCGTCTGAAGATGCGCCTTGAGCCCGACCGGTCGGGCATCCTCGACCTCGATGTCCCAGATCTGGTCTGGATCCACCACGAGGTCAGCGATGGAGCGGTGCCGCTGGAGGCAAGCATCGAAGAAATCCAGCGAAGCGCGCTGCTGAAGCACACGCCGGACGTCACCCGAAAGCCCACGAGCATCGCCACCTCCAAGCAAGCGCACGGTAGTCTGCTGGGACAACGCCATTCGGGCCTCCGGTTCAGGTCAACACGTTCGGCCTCAGGGCCGCGCAGCGCCTAACCCGAGGCTCGGCCTCATTGCCCTCCGTCGGGTATGTCGAGCTCGATCACAAATTCACCATTCGCCGACGGGACAAGCCGATCACATCCAGAGTCGGCGATGACCATCTCCAGTGCCGAGAGCGAAAGCTCCATGTTGCCCTGATCCACGGTGGCCCAGACCATCGCAGGAGAGTCTTCTTCAAAGTGCTCTGACGCGCTGGAAAAACCGCCCGGGACCCGATCCGAAAAGGACACTTCGAACACGTAGTCCGTGTTCCAGTCTTGCTCCGGGTTGCTCGGGTTCGCGTGGGCGGGATCGTATGCGATGCCCACCCAGGACTCCGAGAGGTCTTCGTAGAGCGTCTCGGTATCGTCTGGACGGCGCACGTTGGCCACCTGAAGTTGCTCGGTGACCGAGGTGCTCTCCACCAGTGGGCCCGGACGCGTGGGTGTGGCTCGGTAGCGCTTACTGGGACGGTCCTTCACATTGTCCGGCAGCTCGGCGTAGCAGTCGATGGCCGACATCACACCGCGGTTGCCGCACCCTGTACCGACCATCAGACCGATGGCACAGAGAGAACGACGGAGCGGAACCAGGCGCAGACAATGGGGCATCTTCCCTCCAGAAGCGATGAGCTATACTATTGTAATGTCAATAGTATCGCGGGTAGCCTCGATCTGGTCGGAATGTTCCTTCTTGGGAGTGCTTGATGCTTCGCCGATTGATTGTGATGCGACATGCCAAAAGCAGCTGGAAGTCCGAGGCGAGCACCGATCATGACCGTCCGCTCAATGCACGCGGACGGCGGGACGCTCCCCGGATCGCTCGGGCATTGATGGAGCTCGACTGGGCCCCCACCATGGTGCATCTTTCCGACGCGCGACGCACACGGGAGACTTGGATCCACATGTCGACGGTCCTGACTGATTGCGAGATGATCGCCGATCCCCACTTCTACCTCTCCGGGCTCGAAGCCATCCAGACCGCTGCGGCCAACTGGAGCCCGCGGATGTCTGGCCCTATGCTGGTGCTGGGGCACAACCCCGGCTGGGAGCTCGCCGCTTCGATCCTGGCGCAAAGCCGAATATCCATGACCACCGGCAACGCGGTTCTCCTCGAAGGACATGGTCCAACCTGGGTAGACGCCCTCCGTTCGCCTTGGGAACTGAAGACCATCCTCATGCCGCGCGCCCTCGAAGACGAGCCCACCGGCTAAAGCCACAGGAAGCGGTCGGTAAGAGGTGTAGACCAGCGCGCTCAGGTCGAGATGGCCGCACGCAAGACGTTGGGCACGAATCCCAACGCATCGTCGATGGTGGTGGCCAGCTCCAAGCCCGCTGCACGCCGATGCCCACCTCCATCGGGATTCAGCGACCGCGCGAGCCGGCTCACATCGACACGCGTACGGGAGCGCAGGGACAGCTTCACCCGGCGAGGTCCGCGCTCGACGAACAGGCACGCCAGCTCCGCTCCCTCGGTGAGCAAAAGGTGGTCTACGATCCCTTCGATGTCAGTGTAGACACCACTTGCCTGCTCCACATCGGACAGGCGGATCACCGACCAGACAAGCTCCCCTTCCAAAGCTGCCGTGTACAAGGCGTGCCCAAGCAAACGGGTGCCCGGCGGACGCCGCTCATGCAGCACCCGAATCGTGATCGCTGAGTGGTCGATTCCGACCGCAAGCAGTCGCGCTGCCAGCTCAAAGGTAGCGGGCAGCGTGTTCGGGTGGCGGAACCCACCCGTGTCAAAGATCAGGCCCGTGTACAAGACCGTGGCCACTTCCTCGTCAAGCTCCAGCTCCCAGTCCTCAAGAAGTGCCAGGACAAGGTCGCAAGTGCTTGCAGCATTCGGCACAATGAGCGAGAGCTCGTAGCCTACCGGTCGAGTAGACAGATGATGGTCGACGATCACGCGTGCCGTTGCACTCGCGAACGCCCTCGCCACTCGCGGATGCAGCCGATGACGGTCTCCATCCACCACAATCACCACATCATAGTTTTCGCGCACGCGATGGTCAGGGACCATCTCTGGAGCGCCCGGCAGCCAAGCGTAGCGCGAGCTGGCAGTGCCACTGACAGTCACGTCGGTCACACCGTGTCTCCGCAGCGCCCAAGCCAGCGCCAGTGACGCGCCGATGCTGTCGCCATCGGGGTCGGACGGGCCAGTCAGCAATACGGACCGTTGCGCTTCCGGACGAACAATGTCGCGGAGTGCTGCGCTGAAGGTGCGAATGGCAGATGGCGTAGACAGATCAATCTCTCGATTCTTCACCGAAATCGCCGGGTTGGACTGGCGCCCATCGCGCTTCAATGAAGAAATGCCTAGCCCCCCGGTGGCATTGCATGTTCAAGGGTGCGGGCGTGGCCGCGCCAACTAACGGAAAGGGTCTCCGCTGGACACCTCAGAAGCCGCCAAAGTGGGTTCGCTCCGTCGATTGTTCCACCAAACGGCAAAACAACCAACCCGGACTCCTCTCCACAGACCTTCGAAGACCAGTGGCACCGTCGTAAAAGTCCGCCCACACATCATCGCACCGCCCCCCGCGCGCGATGCATCGCGACCAAAACGCCGAAGCCTCTGCATATCGGCCACTTTCAAACCATCCACTCCGTTCCACACAGTCGGGAACCCTGTCGCTCTACAAGGCTTCTATGCCCGATTTTATCCCAACCCGACATCGGGATTCCGGCCAACATAGACTCGAATGGCGCCCTAAAGCGCCTCCAAGATCGCAGTCTACGACTCTACCGCTGCTGTAGGGACAAACCCGCGGATGGCGTCCAGACAAAACAATGTAGAGAGCCTACGAGGCCGGCAGAACCCACGAGCGTGGCCTCACGGATCCACTCGAGCGGATGCGCCGACGATAGACCGAGGAGAGCACCGCCCCGGAGCTCCACCCACCCAGCCCCACAAACACGCAATCCGACGCGCGGCAGGCTGCCTCCGACTGCCACTGGGTACGAGCCCCCTCTGCACGGCGGACGGTGAACCACGCACTCCTTGCTATGA